>JAMWDD010000067.1 GCA_023818885.1 Candidatus Omnitrophota bacterium
CTGAATTGGGATTCCGCCTGTTTAAAAGATGGCATCTGCCGCAAGGAAATCTGCTTTGCCCCGCAGTATAAACGGATGTGCTGTCAGATTCTGATTATTGAAGCAGAAGTAAGTTTGGAGAGATTAAAGGTAATTTTAGTCGGCGAAAAACTCGGCTATTAAGGCTATTAAGACCGTTTCTTCCCAAGTCATTGTTATATATGAAGTTGTGATAGAACTGTCCCCGTAATACGTAATATTAAATGAGGTATATCTTAACTATATGGCAATAAAGAAGTTATATCAAGGGGAAACGTCCCCTATAATGGCGACGTTAATTGGAAGTTTCCCACATAAAGAGGCGGATGAGGCCTTGGATTTAATCTTTAAATATACACCCCAGATTCCATCGTGGCCACAATTGCCCAAAAGAGATTTTCGCGAAGGGATGGTCGCGCAATTTGCTGAGGGTCTGCCTTGTATCCGGCTTGGGAAAGATGGGATATATTTAGACGAGAGCGATAAAGACAGGGAACTGGAAAGATTTTACGAAGATATCATTACCCAAGACCCTTCTGATTTTAAAATTAACGAAGATTTTGCGCAGGGCCTTTGGAGATTTTCTGAGCGTTTGGAAAGATGCGACTTAAGCGAGGTTAAATTTATCAAATGCCAGGTGACCGGGCCTTTTACCTTTGCTGCCAGCATAAATGATTCCCAGGGAAGACCGCTTTTGCACGATGCGGTCTTTATGCAAGTGATTTTGAAGGGTTTAAGCATGAAGGCGCTCTGGCAGATAGAATTTTTTAAGCGATTCGGTAAAAAAATCATTCTTTTCCTTGATGAGCCGTATCTGGGCGCTTTTGGCTCGGCCTACACTGCCTTAAACCGCGAGGCGGTGGTGCGGGATTTAAGAGAGATTATTTCTGTGATTAAATCTCAGGATGTTTTGGTTGGTATCCACTGCTGCGGCAATACTGATTGGTCTATTTTTACAGAGGTTGAGGCGATAGACATCATCAGTTTTGATGCCTTTGGTTTTTTAGAACGGCTTATCCTTTATGCCCAAGAGATAAAGGAATTTTTAGAGCGGGGAGGCCTGCTCTGCTGGGGGATTGTGCCGACGCAGGGATTTAGCAGTAAAATCACCAAAGACCTTTTGCTAAAAAAGCTTAAAGACGGGATAATTGCCTTTAAGGATAAAGGAGTTGAGGAAGGCTTGGTCCGCGAGAGGATGCTCCTTAGTCCTGCCTGTGGTTTAGGGAGTTTAGAAATCGCCAGTACCATACCCATCCTTACCTTATTAAGGGACTTAGCGCAGGATTTAAAGTAAAAATAAATAATTTGACAAATACCAAAGAAATTATTATTATATAGAGCGTATTTTACTTAGATAAAGATAATGATGAAAGAGATTCGTATTCATGCCCGGGCCGGGCAAGGGGCAATTACCACGGCTAACCTTTTGGGTTATGCCTATTTTTTAGAGGGCAAATACGCTTATGCCTTTCCGCATTTTGGTGCCGCGCGTATGGGCGCACCGATGAATGCCTTTGTGCGCGTGGATGCAGAGCCCATCCGCTTAAGAAGCCAGATTTACGAACCGGATTATGTGCTTATTGTGGATAATACACTTTTGCGCGGCTTTAATTGCTTTGCTGGCTTAAAAGATAAAGGAATTGCTATTATTAATGCTGAGGTGGGCTTTGAGGCGCCAAAAGTCAAACCCAGCCAAAAAGTTTTTGTTATTCCGGCAAATGCAATTGCTGAAGAGACCATTGGTCGGCCGCTGGGTAATACCGCCTTAATCGGCGCCTTTGCAGCGGTAAGTGGAGAACTAAAATTAGAAACCCTCATTGAGGCAGTAAGACAGATATTTTCCGGCAAGGCAGAGGAAGGAAATATCGCAGCGCTTAAACGAGGATACGCCTTTATAAAAAAGGTATAGGATGTTTGGACCATTGACTTCTAAACCTGGCTCAAGTCAGGCAAATAAGACCGGTTCTTGGCGAATGGGCAAGAAGCCAAAATTTTTGCAAAAAAATTGCATTGCCTGCAAGATGTGTATTTTGGTCTGTCCAGAAAACTGCGTTCTGGGTGGTGAAAAGAATACTTATCACTGCGATTATGTTTACTGTAAGGGCTGTGGTTTGTGCGCTGAAATCTGTCCAAAGGCAGATATTATGATGATTGAGGAAGGCGAACAATGAAGAAGTTCTTAGAGGGCTCAAGAGCAGTTGCTGAGGCGATTAGGTTATGTAAACCCGGAGTAATCTCTGCTTATCCGATTACTCCCCAGACGCATATTGTGGAAGAACTCGCCCAGATGGTAGCAAACGGTGAATTAAAGGCAGAGTTTGTGAATGTGGAAAGCGAGCACTCGGCTGCTTCGTGTGTGCTAGGTGCCTCGGCTACGGGTGTGCGCTCCTATACTGCTTCCAGTTCGCAGGGTATTCTTTTGATGGGGGAGGTGCTTTTTAACATCGCAGGGATGCGTCTACCCGTAATTTTGACCTGTGCTAACCGTGCTGTATCTGCACCCATCAATATCTGGAATGACCAGCAGGATTCGGTTTCGATGCGCGATACGGGCTGGATTCAGTTATATGTAGAAAATAATCAGGAGGCAGTAGATTTTCATTTTATCGCCTATCGGCTGGCAGAAGATAAATCTATCCTGCTACCAGTAATGGTTTGTATGGATGGTTTTATTTTAACCCACGGCATTGAGAGCGTTGATATTCCTGAGGGAGAGAAAGTAGATAAATTTTTGCCGGCTTATCAACTCCCTTACAAATTAGATGTAGAAAATCCCCTTACTTTGGGTCCGTTGGTTGGTCCGGATTATTATATGGAAACACGTTACGCTATCCAGCAAACAATGAAAGATGCATTGGGGGTTTTACCAAAATTGGCAAAGGAATTTAAAGAGATATTTGGCCGGGATTACCAGGATTTGTTGGTGGAGGAATACCAGGTAAAAGGCGCCAAAAAAGTTATTGTGGCGATGGGTTCGGTTTGTGGCACGATTAAGGAGGTAGTTGACCAGATGCGCGCGAAAGGCAAGAAAATCGGGCTTTTAAAAATTATGTGTTTCCGACCCTTTCCTTATGAGCGGGTTTATCAGGCGTTAAAGGATGTTCCCAAGGTAGCGGTTTTAGACAAAGCGCTTTCTTTAGGAGCCCAGGCGCCTTTGGCAGAAGAGATTAAGGTTGCTTGTTGGGGGAAGAAAAAAGCACCCAAGATCATCAGCAGTTTTGTCGCGGGATTGGGCGGCCGGGATATCACGGCTGAATCTATAAAAGAGATATACCGCCGGCTAAATCAAAAAGAAGTCAGTTTAGATTTTATTGATTTAAAACCGGAATTATTAAAGGAAAAATATGGATAAGGACTTATTTGTTTATGGACATACTGCCTGTGCGGGTTGTGGACAATCGTTGGCCAGCCGCTTAGTGCTGGAGGCAGCCGGCAAAAATACAATTGTCGTCAATAATACCGGGTGTCTGGAGGTTTTCTCAACGGGTTATCCGGAGTCCTGTTGGGGAGTACCTTTTATCCACTCGCTATTTGAAAATGCGGCTGCCGTGGCTTCGGGTATAGAATCCGCCTTAAAATATTTGGGCAAAAAGGATAAAATTAATGTGCTCGCCCAAGGAGGCGATGGCGGAACCGCCGATATTGGCCTGCAGGCATTATCTGGAATGCTGGAACGCGGTCATGATGTGCTTTATATCTGTTACGACAACGAGGCCTATATGAATACGGGTATCCAGCGTAGCGGCTTAACGCCGTTAGACACGAATACTACGACCAGCCCGATTGGCGAGAAATCTTTAGGAAACCCCCGGCCTAAAAAACCTTTGTTGGAGATCGTCAATGCGCATGGGATTGCTTATGCCGCTACTGCCTCCGTAGGTTATCCGCAGGATGTCCAGCGTAAGGTAAAAAAGGCCCTTTCTCTTTTGGGACCAAAATTTCTTCATTTACATGTGCCTTGTCCTTTGGGCTGGCGGCATGAACCCCGTCAAACGATTTTGGTAGCAAGATTAGCAGTAGAGACCGGTCTTTTTCCTTTGGTAGAATATGAAAATGGCGTTTTGATGGGTGTGCGCAAGATAAAACCAAAGCCGGTGGAAGAATATCTTAAACTGCAGGCGCGTTTTAGGCATATATTAAATAAGCCGGAGGAATTGAAAAGAATCCAGGAAGGCGCTGATTTTAATATCCAGCGGTACAATTTAAAACTGGAAGAAGCAGAGAACAGGGAGGTGTAGAATGGGAAAACAGGCCAGGGCAATTGTAGAAATAAGTTTAAAAGACCTGGTAAAAGACCTGAATAAGGCATATTGCGATGAGTGGCTGGCGTATTATCTCTACTGGTATATGGCCAAGACCGTTTCTGGCCGCGGATACGAAGATATGGCGGAGATGCTGGAGAAGATAGCCAAAGAAGAACTAGAACACGCCGAAGAATTGGCGGATTTGATTTGCAAATTAGGAGGGCTACCCACCGCGAATATTTCAGAGTTAGAAAAGAACGCCAATTATCCTTATGCCCTTCCACCCAAGAATACGGCGGACATCAACCGCATCATCCGCACAGTGCTGGAGGCCGAGGCAGGCGCAATTGATGTGTATAACAAGATTGCCAAAAGGACCTTAGGTAAGGATAACGTTACCTATCAGTTAGTTACCCATATACTTTCTGAAGAGACAAATCATGAGGAGATGTTTGAGAATTTACAGGAAAGATAATTTACGGAGGGTATGAATAGATGGCAAAAGTAACTGTGGATGCAGGTCTGTGTGTGGGCTGTGGTTTATGTGAACAGAGTTGTCCTGAGGTCTTTAAACTTGAGGGTGATGGTATCGCCCATGTGATTGCGCAAAGTTGCAGTATTCATAATTTAGAAGAAATTGCTGCACAGTGCCCGGTTGAGGCAATCAAGATAAAATAAAATTTAGGGTTGGATTTTTAGGTTTTGCGTATTGTCTTTGAGGTTCGCCTGGGCTTTAAGTTTCTGAAAAAGCGTATTAAAAACGTACTCCCTTTCCAAGAGCATGAGGGTTTTGGTAAATTCTTCTTTTTCCTTGGCAAATTTCTCTTCGTCGATTGGCTGCCGGTCTTTCAATCGCACAATGTATAAACCTTCTGGGGTAGTGACCAAATCGCTTACCTTATCCTTATCGAGTTTAAAGGCATAATTAAACAAAAGGCCTGCCTCCGGCATATCTTCAACCTTATCTTTTATCCCAAAATAAGGCGTTGATTTAAATATAAGCCCGGCTTCCTTTGCAGCCCGGGCAAAATCTAGGCCGCCCTTTATTGCATTTAATGCGGCATTGATTTTTGTCTGCGCCAATTCCTTTGTCTTTGTTTGAATGATTTTCTCTTTAATCTTATCCTTTATTTCGGAAAGCAAAGGTAAATAGGATTCTTTCTTTTCCCTTAAGAGAAAAATATAAGCTGCATCTTCGGCATAAACGATCTGGCTGAGTTGACCCTCTTTTAATTGAGATAACACCTGCGTCAGGCGTTTGACTTCTGGCAGTATTGGCAAGGGTTCATCTTGCGCACATAATCCCGTTTTATTTATGGGCTGCGCGAATTCTTGGGCAATCAGGTTTAGGTCTTTGCCTTGCTGGAGTTGACTACTCAGTTTATTCAATTTTTCTTTTAATTCGCTTTCCTCAGCAGGAAGGGCAATCTTTAAATAATCTAAATCAATGTATGTTTTTTTAAGCTCCTTTTCGTTGCGGTGATAATAATCTTGGATTTCAGAATCGGTTACCTGTATTTCTTTACTTAATTGTGCGTATAAA
>JAMWDD010000068.1 GCA_023818885.1 Candidatus Omnitrophota bacterium
AGCAGCGCAAATTAAGGAAGAAAAAATCACCTGGGTCATCCAGGTAAATGGCAAGGTGCGGCAGAATATTGAAACTGCGGCTGATATTTCTGAAGAGGAGCTAAAAAAACTCGTTTTATCCGATGAGAAAATAAAGACCTGGATTCGAAACCAGCCCGTAAAAAAAATTATCATCGTCCCTCAAAAACTCGTCAATCTCGTCATCTAACCTCCCATTTCCCAAAACCTTCCAAAAGCCTCCCAAAGCCTCCCAAAGCCTCCCAAAAGCCTCCCAAGACCGTTTCTTCCTAACCTTAATAATATCAATAATTTCTGACAGAACTGTCCCCCGAAGCAAAAATTTTTGTTAGATTTTCTTTTTTACAACGTCTATTAAGGTAGAAAGGAGGGATTTTTTATGGCCAGGATTAAAAGGATTTATTACAACAATGCCACCTACCATGTTTCAATCAGAGGGAATAACAGACAGGCGGTTCTTAAGGCGGATGAGGACAAAAAAGAATTCTTAAGAGTTTTGAAGAAATTTAGGACTCGCTTTAGATTTGCGCTCTTTGGTTTTATACTTATGGACAACCATGCGCATCTGGTTGTCTCAACAAATTGCGCGGTGAACATCTCTAAAATAATGCAGGCAATAGCGCTTTCTTATAGCCAGAAGTTTCGCCGCAAATACGGTTATACCGGATATGTCTGGCAGGGCCGGTTTAAAAGTAATGTTATAGAAAACCAAGATTATATCCTTAACTGCCTTGAGTATATTCACAATAATCCAGTAAGGGCGGGGCTGGTTAATCATCCTAAAGAGTATCTTTGGAGTAGCTACCATTTTTACCACGCTGGTGAAAGTAATCTAATGAGTGAGTATATTCAAATAGACAAATTCGCTGGCTAGGGACAGTTCTGTCGTAACCTATTGATAGAGTAAGGGTAAAGTAGAAACGGTCTTAAGATGGTGGGGTTGACGCGGCAGGAGAGAATAGTTGTGCTTTTCTTAATGGCGATGGCACTTGTAGGTATAGGTGCCAGTGGGCTTTTTAAGATATCTCCGGGTTTTAAAGAATTAAATTTAACCCTGCAGAGAAAGATTAATATAAATAATGCCACGGCTGATGAATTGATTTCCTTGCCGGGCATCGGCCCAAAGAGTGCGGCGAGAATCATTGAATACCGCCAGAGCCAGCGCGAATTTAGGGAACTGGCGGATTTAAAAAAGATAAAAGGTATCTGTAATCGGACATTAGAGAAGATCAAAGATGCAGTTGTTTTTGAGTAATTTCAAGCCAATACCCTGTCTTTGCATTTGTTTTTGTCTGGGTATTGTTTTTGGCCGCTTAACGAGTATATCTTTAACTCCATTATTTTATTTCTTGGCAGCATTATCTTTTCTTTTTAGCATTGTCTGCTTAAAGAAGGAGGGGGTAGGCGGAATTTTTATTTTCCTGCTTTGTTTTTTTCTTGGCGCAAGTGCCTTTAAATCTTCCCAACTTCTACCCAACTGTCATATCTATCACCTGATTTCGGCGGGAACTAAATTTATCTCCTTACGCGGCACCGTTATCTCTGACCCAGAGATGAGTAGTGGCCGCAGCAGTTTTATTTTTAAGGCAGAAGAATTATTACAAAATGAGCGCCAATATAAATTATGTGGAAAAGTCAAGGTTAGTGTATTTGGCAAAAATAAATTTTCTTATGGCGAGGAACTGATTTTATCGGGCAGATTATATGAGCCGAGATTTAAGATTTCTTCCCGTCTTAGATATCGTGAATATCTAAAGCAAGAGAGAATTTATGTTTTACTCAGCGTCCAGAAAAAGAATAAAATTGTCTTTTTAAGAAAAAAACTCCTCAATCCCTTGGTAAGTTTTTCTTTTGGATTAAAACACAAAGCCCAAGAGATTATCAGAAGATATATTTCGGATATACCTGCTTCCATCTTAGCGGCCATGCTTTTGGGTGAGCGAAGGCAGGTCCCCCCATTTATCAATCAGGCAATGATTTATACGGGAACCGTGCATATCCTGGTAGTAAGCGGTTTTAATGTCGGAATCGTTGCCTTTGTTTTACTTTTATTTTTTAAAATAATAAGAATCCCGCGGCGCATACGTTATATAATTACTATTTTTGGCCTCATTATTTATTGTCTTTTGACTGGTGCAAGCGTACCGGTAGTGCGTGCTACGCTGATGGCGGTGGTGATTTTGGCCGGATATCTTTTAAGACGTCAGGCAGATATTTACAATTCGCTTTTTCTGGCGGCAATAATAATTTTGGTTTATAACCCCTTGCAATTATTTAACATCGGATTTCAACTTTCTTTTGCTAGTGTCTTGGCGATTGTCTGGCTTTATCCTAAAATTTATGCATCGTTTCCGGAAAAATTGCGCAAAATAAAAGTAATAAACTGGTTAATCCAGTTATTTTCGGTTTCTTTAAGCGCCTGGTTAGGGACAGCGGGTTTCGTCGCTTATTATTTTCAGATTTTTTCCAGCATAGGGATTTTTGCCAATATGTTCATTGCGCCCCTGGCCTCTTTGATTACTGCCTGCGGGTTGAGTTTGATTTTAATCAGTATAATTATTCCGTTCTGGGCGTTTTTATTCGCCCGTGCCGCAGAATTTTTAGTGATAATTCTGATTAAGATGAATTTATTTTTTGTAAATATTCCGCGGGCATATTTTAAAATTCCTTCATTTAAGTTTATTTATCTCTTTCTCGGTTATTCCGCTTTTATTTTAATTGTTTTTTTATATTGGCGATGGTATAATAACTTCCTTAAAAATAGACCAGGATGCAATTATTTCTAATTATCCTTATATTATCCGTCGCCGGTTATCTTGGTTGGACGATTGGCGCCAATGATGCTGCAAACTGTGTGGGCGCCGATGTCGGTTCCGGCAAGATGACCGTGAGGCAGGGGATCATTATTACCTGCGTTTTTAGTTTTTTAGGCGCATTGTTTTTGGGCTCAAGGGTAATCAAAACCGTAGGTAAAGGTATCGTGCCTTTAGATAAATTAGAGCCGAATATCGCCCTTTTAATTGCTTTAGCGGCTTGTTTTGGCGCAGGCAGTTGGGTACTCATTGCTACGTTAAGAGGGCTGCCCGTTTCAACCAGCCACTCCATCGTCGGAGCAGTGGCGGGTGCTGGTCTGGCGTGGGGGGCACCAGTGATGTGGAAGAGACTGCTGGATATTTTTGTCTGTTGGATATTTACTCCCTTGGGCGCCGGGATAATCGCCTATATTTTATTTAAGCCGTTTAGACGAATTTTTTATTTGCTGGTGCCAAAAAGATTCAATGATTTAGCAATATCTTCCTTTATCTTTGCCACGAGCATCTATCTGGCCTTTACCTGGGGTGCAAACGACGTGGCGAATGCCACCGGTATAATTACGGGCGCAAAAATAATGAATCCTCAGCAAGCAACTTTATTTGGCGCAGTGGCAATTATCATCGGCGTGGTAACGCTTGGCCGCAGAGTGATTCAGACCGTTGGTTTTCATATCACCAATCTCGCTCCTCTTATGACCATTGTGGCCGAGATTGCCAGTGGCCTGAATGTGCATCTCTATACGCTGTTAGGAATACCAGTTTCTACCAGCCACTCCATCGTGGGAGCAGTAGTGGGCGTAGGCTTGGTGAAAGGTATCCGGATGATAAATAAGAAGATTGTAGGCGAGATTATCTTTGCCTGGAGCTTAACCCCTTTGGCAAGCGGCGTAATTTCTTTTTTTGTGCTTAAATTAATCAATTTCTTGATTAAATGAGGAGGTTAAAATGAAAGAGACGAGAAATATCTTGGGTTGGTTGGGAATGGCAGAGGAGCGCTCAATGCTTGCCGATGCCCAAAAACATGTAGATGAAACCTATCAGACGGTCGTCTATTTTAGCAATGCGGTTAAGGCCTTTATTGCGGGAGATTTAAATGCCAAGACCATCGCTATTGAAAAGGTAAGAGAAAGCGAGCACAATGCCGACACCTTAAGGTCAAAGATGGTGAGTGCCCTTTCAGAAAGTTTACTCCTTCCGCCTGACCGGGAGGACCTCATGCACTTTGTCAAGACCTTAGATAAAATTGCTGACTGGACGAATGGCGCAGCAAGAATTTTGGGCTTTATTGAACAGAAATTGCCTGACAATATCCTCAAAAATATCTCCACCGCCACTGAGTTAATTCTGGATTCCATTTCTAAACTGAAAAACGGGATACACTCCCTGATCAAAAACGACCTTAAGAAGGCCCTGGAAGATTGCGCCGAGGTTGACCGCTTAGAACACGATGCGGATGACCAAAAAAAGACCTTAATTGAATCAATTGTCCATACCAAACTTGAGCCCCCTACGCTTTTATTATCTTATCAGTTAGCCGAGTATATGGAGGGAGTTACCGACAAGATAGAGGATGCGGCAGATTTTATAAAAATCTTAGCCATCAAATCAAAATAGCGCCTTTTAAAGAGCGGCGCTCGCATTTATTGACAATCTGCCTGGCCTGTGTTAATTTATAGAGCAATGAGGAAAATTATTTGTCTTCTAACCATCATTCTGGCAATCAGTTTTATTCCTGCGCAAAATGGCTTTTGTTTTTGGATCTGGACGCCTAAGACGGGAAAATGGGTAAATCCTAAATATGCCCCTAAACCCACGCCCAAAGAACAACTGGAATATGCGCTTTCCTTTTATAAGGAAAATAAATATAAAGAGGCAGAACGGGAATTAAATAGTTTACTGAAATATTATCCTAAATCTGCTGAGGCAGCCGAGGCGCAATATTATTTGGGGCTGGTTTATGAGGCCGAGGAAAAATATTATGAGGCCTACAAGTCATACCAGAAGGTAGTTGATAAATATCCTTTTAGCGAAAGGATTCAGGAGATTATTGAACGGGAATTTAAAATTGCTGAGAAATTTATGAGCGGAGAAAAGCGCAAATTCGCCGGGATGCCCCTGCCGGTGGAGAATCCTTCCATAGAGATATTCCAGAAGGTAATCGATAATTCGCAATACGGACCCTTGGCACCCCTTGCCCAATATAAATTAGGTTTGGTTTTGATGGGGCTGGAGAGGTTTTTGGAGGCGCAAGAGGCATTTGAAAAAGTATTAAGCAATTATCCTAACAGCGAATGGACAGCTGCGGCAAAGTATCAACTTGGTCTTTGTCAGGCCAGACAATCCCAAGGGATAGAATACGACCAGGTAGCAATGCAGGAGGCAAAGGATAAATTTGAAGAGTTTATCCAAGAACATCCGGAGGCAGCACTTTCCAAAGAAGCAGAAAAAAATATTGCAGAATTAAAAGACAAAGAGGCCGAGGCGAATTTCAACACCGCGGTTTTCTATGAAAAACAAAAGGCCTATGCCGCGGCAAAAATATATTATGAGACAGTAGTTACTAACTATCCGCAGAGTCGCTGGGTAAAACTTGCCCAGGAGAAAATAAAAGAAATGGAAGAAAGATTGGGAGGAAAGAAAAAGATTAAAAATGTCTTAAAAGAAATACAGAGAGAAGAAAGGTTGAAATTAAGCCAAGCCAAAAAGGCAGAGAAATTGGCGAAATTAGAACAGAAAAGAAAAGAAAGGCAAGAACGGCTACGCCTTGCCAAAGAAGAAAAGAAAAGAAAGAAGCAGGCAGGACAGCCGGCTAACGCATCACCTATTAAGACAGAACCAGAATCCCAAGAAGATACCACTTTAACCAACGAGTGAAAGAGGTAATGATGAAAAAGATATTGATTATTCCCTTGGTTTTTTT
>JAMWDD010000069.1 GCA_023818885.1 Candidatus Omnitrophota bacterium
TAAGCGGCGCCTTCATTAAAGATAAAGATAATCGTATTTATTATACACAAGATAACACAATTCCGATTGAGTCGGACAAGCATTACATAATCAATGTCGGCAGCGTCGGTCAACCGCGCGATGGTAATCCCAGGGCATGCTTTTCAATTTATGATGAAGAAAAAAAATATGTTTGGATTAAAAGGATAGATTATGATATAAAAAAGACCCAGGAAAAAATTAAAGATGCGGGTCTGCCGCAATTTTTGGCAGAGAGATTAAGCATAGGTAGATAAGATGGAGGAAAAAAGCCAGATAAAGAAAAAGATTGAGGCCTTGCGCACCCAGATACGGCATCACGATTATATGTATTATGTCCTTTCCCAGCCGGAGATTTCGGATAGAGAATACGATGAACTAATGCGTAAATTGAAAGAATTGGAGGAGCAATATCCGGAATTTGTAACCGCCGATTCTCCCACGCAAAGAGTAGGCGGTGAGGTCCTTGAGGGTTTTAAGACCGTAAAACACCGGCTTGGCATGTTTTCTCTGGATAACACCTATAATTTTGATGAATTAAAGGATTGGGATGGGCGCGTGCGTAAAGGCCTGGGTTCCGGCGCTAAAATAGAATATGTAACGGAGTTAAAAATAGACGGCGTGAGCTTAAACTTAACCTATGAAAAGGGTCTGCTTATTATTGGCGCAACCCGCGGCGACGGCACAACTGGAGAAGATGTCACTAATAATGTGAAGACCGTTCGGGCGATTCCCCTGAAATTGATGGCCGGCAATGCCCCGGATTTGATAGAAGTTAGGGGCGAGGTTTATCTGGATAAAGAGGAATTAGAAAAAATCAATAAACAGCGCCAAAAAGAAGGCGAAGCTTTGTTTGCCAATCCGCGTAATGCCGCCAGCGGTTCTTTAAAATTGCTTGACCCGAAATTAGTAGCCCAGCGCCGTTTAAAATTTTTTGCGCATTCACTGGGTGCGTTTAAAGGGAAAGAGATAAAATCCCAATGGGAATATTTAATGACCATCAGGGAATGGGGCCTGCCAGTAAACCCCCACAGTAAACTCTGCAAGAACTTAGATGAGGTAATTGATTATTGTAAGGATTGGCAGGATAAAAGAGAGAAACTTGCCTATGAAATAGACGGGATTGTGGTAAAGGTTAATTCTTTGGCCCAGCAAAAGGAATTGGGTTTTACCTTAAAGAGCCCGCGCTGGGCAGTGGCTTATAAATACCCGGCGCATCAGGCAACGACGCAGGTTTTACAGATTAATGTACAGGTGGGTAGGACCGGCGTAATTACGCCCGTAGCCGAACTTAAGCCGGTAGAATGCGGCGGAGTCACAATTAAACACGCAACCTTGCATAATTTTGACGAGATAAAACGCTTGGGTCTGAAAATTGGCGACCGCGTGATTTTGGAAAGGGCAGGTGAAGTTATCCCTAAGATAGTCAAAGTAGTGGAGAGCGTGCGCACGGGAAAAGAAAAGGAATTGCAAATTCCCCGTGTCTGTCCAGTTTGTGGAGGAAAGATTACCAAAGAAAAAGAAGAAGAGGTAGCATATCGCTGCATTAATCCTTCCTGTCCGGCGCAATTAGAGCGCGGCCTTATTCATTTTGCTTCCCGGGCCGCCATGGATATAGAGGGCATGGGTGAGTCAGTAGTTAAGCAGCTGGTGGGAAAAGGAATGGTGAGTGATTTTGCTGATATATATGCTTTAAAAAAAGAAGATTTGTTAAAATTAGATTTATTCAAAGAAAAAAAAGCAGAAAACTTGCTTTCCGCTATAGAAAAGAGCAAACGACAGTCCTTATCGCGGCTTATCTATGCCTTGGGGATAAGGCATGTAGGGGAAAAGGCGGCTTTTGTCTTGGCACAAAAATTTAAGACCTTGGATAATTTGATGCAAGCAAAAAAAGAGGACTTTGATGGTATCTATGAAGTGGGCGAAGTTATGAGTCAATCCATAGAAGATTTTTTTAAGCAGGAAAACACAAAAAAATTAATCCGGAAATTAAAAGAGGCAGGCGTAAATACCGAAGAACAGGAGGTCAGGGTAAAAAAGACCGCTTTGACCGATAAGAGCGTGGTTTTCACCGGAGAATTAAAGGGCTTTACCCGCAGCCAGGCAGAACAGTTAGTTAGGCAGATGGGCGGCATGACCTCCTCAAGTGTGAGTAAAAATACGGATTTTGTGGTGGTCGGAGAAAATCCCGGCGCAAAATACGAAAAGGCAAAAAAACTGGGAATCAAAATTATTGATGAGAAAGAATTCTCTCGCCTGATTGGCAGATGATGGCAAGAAAGGAGACGATTAAGTGAAATTTAAAATTGTAATTTATTTATTTCTACTAATTATTATAGTAAATTCTCTGGTTGGTTGTGAGGCACTTGTGCGCAAATTTAGCCGGAAGCCAAAAGAAAAAAAGCCAGAGGAGATAGTTTTGGTGCCAGAAGATTATAAAGGTAGCATGACACCGGAAGAACGCTATCGGCAATATTTTCTCTTCTGGAAATCCTGGCAGGATGAGCTTATTCAATCATTGATAGAAAAGCGGAGTCTTAAAAAAAGGGTGGATTGCGCCGAGCAGGCGATAAAAAATCTTAAAGAATTAAAAAAACTGCTGAGTAGCCAAGAAAAGCAAAAATTATTGGCTAAATATATCCAACAATTAGAGCAACTTAAGAGTATGATTTCCCAAGACACCTATGGAAATAATATAAATCAGCACAGAGAAAAAGCGGATTCGATAAAGAGAAATGTGGTAAGATTTTTTACCTATTCAGAAGTGAAGGAATTTGTAGAATGATTCTTAAAAAATTAGTGGTCGGCCCCCTCCAGGCCAACTGTTATATATTAGGCGATGAACACAGCCGAGAGGCAGTAGTCATTGATCCGGGAGCGGATGCCCCAGCCATAAAGGATATCTTAAATAAATTTAAACTTAAATTATCTTTTGTTATCAATACGCATGGGCACATTGACCATATCGGTGCAGATCCTGAATTTAATGTACCGATATGTATTCATAGGGAAGACATCGCTTCTTTAAAAGATGCCCAAAAAAACCTTTCTCTTTGGTTAGATAAACCTTTTGCGATAAACTCTCTTCCCATAAAAACCTTGGAGGATAAAGAAACGATTGTGATAGGTAAAATTGCACTTAAAGTTATCCATACCCCGGGACATACCGCGGGCAGTATCTGCCTTTTGCTTGATAATAAACACCATCCAAAAATCATTTTTAGCGGCGATACATTGTTTCGTTCTGGCGTCGGCAGGACAGATATCCCGGGTGGCTCTTGGAAAGATTTGATTTTATCCCTAAAAAATAGAATTTTAATTCTGCCCGATGATACGCTTGTTTATCCCGGTCATGGATTAGAATCAACCATTGGAAAAGAACGCAAGGAAAATCCTTATGCGTGAGTTTGTAGAACTTTTTTTAAACTATTTGTCTGTGGAAAGAAATCTTGCTAAGAATACCATCTTTTCCTATAAAAGAGATTTGCATTGCTTTATGGATTATCTAGAATCACTGCACATTAATGCCCTGTCTAAGACGACTAAAGAAAATATTACGAATTTTATGCTCTATCAAAAGGACCGGGGTTTATCGGTTAATTCTATTGCCCGACGTTTAGCCGCAATAAAGGTATTTTATCGATTTTTGGTACGGGAGAGAATATTATCAACCGACCCCACCAGTCTTATGGAGTCGCCTAAGTTATGGAAAAAGATACCCAGTGTTTTGTCTTTAAATGAGATAGATTCTTTGCTTAACTGCCCCAATCTCAAAGACAAACAGGGCATAAGGGATAGGGCGATCCTTGAGACAATGTATGCTACCGGTATGCGTGTTTCGGAGGTCACAGATTTAAAATTAGAAGATGTAAATTTGGACGTGGGATTTTTGCGTTGTTTGGGCAAAGGCAGCAAAGAACGGATTATTCCTTTGGGTAGAAAGGCGATTGAGATTTTAAATAAATACCTTAAGGAATCCCGGCCTAAACTTTTAGGCAAGAAAGATTGTCCTTATCTTTTTTTAAACCGTTTTGGAAAGAGGATTTCGCGGCAATCGCTTTGGAAGATTATTAAAAAATATGCCCGGGAAGCCAAGATAAAGACGCAGATTCGGCCGCATGTCTTAAGGCATTCTTTTGCCACACATTTATTGGAGCGCGGGGCGGATTTACGTTCTGTCCAAGAGATGTTAGGCCATGCGGATATTTCTACCACCCAGATTTATACACACATAAATAAAGATAGATTAAAGACAATACATAAGACATATCATCCCAGACCATAAATGGAAAGATACCTTAAACAACTACCTCTTGAATTACAAGGGATTATCTTAAGGGCTCAAGAAATTTCTGGCCGTTTAGATTATAAGGCCTATCTTGTGGGTGGGTTTGTAAGGGATTTAATTTTAGGTGTGCCGAATTTTGATGTGGATATTGTGGTAGAAGGAGAGGGGCTTAAATTTGCCGAGGAGTTATGCAAAGTTCTTGCGGGTAAATTGACCCGGCACCGGCGCTTTGGCACAGCCACGGTGGTTACACACGATAAATTAAAGATAGATCTGGCTTCTGCCCGAAAGGAAACCTATAGCTATCCGGGGGCCTTGCCGGTAGTAAGCCCTGGTAATATAGAAGACGACCTTTTTCGCCGGGACTTTACCATCAATGCCATGGCCATCAGTATTTCTTATGCGGATTTTGGTAGGTTCGTTGATTTATTTAATGGCAGAGACGATTTAGCACATAAACGCATAAGGGTTTTGCATGATTTGAGTTTTATGGACGACCCGACGCGCATCCTGCGGGCAATCAGATTTGAACAACGCTACGGTTTAAAAATAGAGCCACATACATACAGATTGTTAACCCGGGCCTTAAAATGTAATGCGTTGGAAAAAGTAGACAAACAAAGGATTAGGGATGAAGTTATACTGGCATTGAAAGAAAAAGAGCCGATAAAGTATATCAGGCGAATTAACCGCCTGATAGGTTTTTCTTTTATAAATCCAGGACTGAAAAAATTAAAGCGGCATAGTTTCCTCCATCTTAAGGCAGCAGAAAAGGAAATCGCCTGGTTCAGGAATAAATTTGTGCGCAAACGCACCCTCGATGCATGGCTTATTTATCTGATGGTAATCCTGGATAAATTGAATAAAAGAGAGATTAATTTGGTGTGCAAGAGATTTGCCTTCCGCGCTGGAGAAGCCAAGAGGATAATCTGCTATAAAAGCATTTTTAAAGATATAGATAAACAACTGAATAAAAAAAATATTTTGCCCAGCAGAATTTATCGGTTGCTTGAGCCACTGAGTTATGAGGTTATTATTTTGATAAAGGCAACCACAGATAAAGAAAGGGTAAAAAAGCACATTGCGGATTTTTTAAATATCTACAATGGCATCCGTCTTTATGTAACGGGAGAAGATTTGAAAAATTTAGGCATCGAGCCCAGTCCCTATTTTAAAGATATCCTGGCCAAGACATTATATGCTAAAATAGATTATGGTCTTGCAGGAAAAGAAGACGAATTGGCATTTATCAGAAAGTTTATTAAAAAAAATAAGAGGACCCTTGGCTAATGACCATTGGAATTTTGACTGTAGTATTGTTTATCCATGACAGCAATTCATTAAAAGAAAAAAGGATGGTGTTGGAGGGTTTTAAAAAAAGATTGCAGAACAATTTTAATGTAGCCGTGGCTCAAATTGGTGATGATGA
>JAMWDD010000004.1 GCA_023818885.1 Candidatus Omnitrophota bacterium
CGATTCCTGCCAGTGATAGTATCGCGGCGACATTGATATTTTGTGGAAAATACTTTATGGCTTTTTGCGCTGGTCCGGAAAACAATACTTTATCCTTTTTTATCTTATCTAGCGAGCCAAATCTTTGCTTTACAAAATCTACGCCCTTGAATGAATTTGCCGGCTTGGTAGTAGTCAGCCGGACGCTTTTAATTCTATCTTGCGCAAGCGCCTTTAATCCGTCTATCCCGCAGATTGCGCCGGAAGGGATATAAATCTTACCTTTCTTTCGCTTCGCAAGTTTAACTAGATTTCTGTATCTGGCCACTATCCCTCCTACGCTCATAACTAAGATATCCTTAGAGAAATTTAAGGCATCTTTTGTGATTTCATATGCATATTTCATGTGTGTTGCTTCTATTACCAAATCAACTTTTTTTATCAACTCCCGTCGGCTGCCGGCGACGATATTATTATAACCTAAAACCCTGGCTAATGTAAATGATTTTTTCTCGTCGAGGTCAAAGATTTTTGCGATGACGGCCTTATCTTGAAAATCCTTTTTTATGATTTTGGCTAAAGATGAGCCGATTGCACCACAGCCGATTATGCCAATCTTGATTTTTTTATCCATGGACAATTATATTATCTATCAGCCGCGCCTTTCCAAACCATACCGCCAAGGCAATCAGAACCTTGCCTTTTATCTTTTTTACTGGCAATAAACTCTGGGCATCTACAATCTCAATATAATCTATCTTTTTAGGTTGCGCTTCTTGTATCATCCTTCTCATTAAATGAATAATCTTTCCTGCGTCTTTCTCGCCTTTCTTTATAAACTTTTCTGCCGCTTTTAAGGAATGGAATAAAGCCGTCGCTGCCTTTCTTTCTTTTTTATTCAGATAGATATTGCGCGAACTCATCGCCAGGCCATCTTTTTCTCTTACCGTTGGCATTACCTTGATTTTAAGCGGCATATTCAAATCTTCGACCATCCTTTTAATTATAATTGCCTGCTGCGCATCTTTTGAACCAAAATAGGCAAGATCCGGCCCGATAATATTAAATAATTTTGTTACCACTGTAGCCACACCTTTAAAATGTCCGGGTCGCGATTTTCCACACAAAACATTACCTAAATCTTCTACATTAACATAAGTCTTGTATCCTTTAGGATACATCGCCTTGGCATCAGGATAAAAGATAAAATCAACACCGCATTTTTCACAAAGCAAGGCATCCTTTTTAAAATTGCGGGGGTATTTTTTAAAGTCCTCTTTTGGGCCAAACTGCGTGGGATTAACAAAAATACTTACCACAACAATATCGTTTTCCCGGCGCGCCTGCCGGATTAAAGATAAATGCCCTTCATGTAAAGCCCCCATCGTGGGCACAAAACCAATGGACCTGCCCTTTAATCTTTCTTTCGCCAAAATCTGCTGGATTTTTTTTATACTTTTAATTATCTTCATAAAACTTCTAAAAGCGGTCGCATCACAAAATCGCGGCTAAAAACCTTCGGGTGAGGGATTTTTAATTCTTTTTGGTTAATCTTTTTATTCCCATAAAATAAAATGTCCAAATCAATTGTGCGGGCGCTATTGCGTAGATACCTCTTAGGCCTGCCTAATTCATATTCGATAGATTTAAGTGCTCTAAGGAAAGAAAGTGGTGCCAGGTGGGTCTTTACCTTTAAAACCGCATTCAAGAATTTCTTTTGTGAGGAAGGGCCGCCTACCGGAGGGGTCTCGATAAGTTTGGACGATTTAATAATTTTTGTTTTCTCCAGACCCTTAATTTTTTTAAGGGCTGTCTTTATATTATTTTGTCGGTTACCCAAATTTGAACCAATTCCTAGATAACAAATCGCCATCTATAATTTCTTAAGACGCCCGATTGCCTCTTTTATCCGCTCGGTTGAGACGGTAAGGGCCATACGGAGATAACCTTCACCGTATCTACCAAATCCCACCCCCGGCGTAACTACTATATCTAGTTTCTCCAGTAATAATGCGGCAAATTTAAGAGAATTGTATTTTTTATCCGGCACCTTTATCCAGACATAAAAAGTGGCTTTGGGTTTACTTACTTGCCAGCCCAAAGAATTTAAACCACTGATTAAAACATCGCGCCTTTCTTGATAAAGTTTGCACATGTTTTTGATATGTTCTTGCGGACCAGTTAACGCAGCTACCCCGGCTAATTGCACAGCAGAAAATATACCAGAATCAATATTTGACTTAACTTTTGCCAAGGCATTAACTAAATCAGAATTGCCGCACGCCCAACCCAGGCGCCATCCTGTCATATTGTAGGTTTTAGACAAAGAATGAAATTCAACAGCCACATCCTTTGCTCCCTCTACCTCTAAAAAACTAGGAGGCCTAAAACCCTCATAACTCATCTCCGAATAAGCCAGGTCTGAAATGACAATAAGCTTGTGTTTTTTTGCGAAATTCACTACTTTTTTATAAAAATCTTTTTCGACAACTGCGGCTGTTGGATTATTCGGATAATTAATAAAAAGTAACTTTGCTTTTTTAAGGATAGTCCTAGGAATCTTATCTAAATCCGGCAAAAATCCGTTAGATTCACGCAAAGCCATTAAATAAGGCCTGCCGCCGGCTAAAATCGTTCCGCCTTTATAAGGAGGATAACAGGGATCTGGCACCAAAGAATAATCACCTTCGTTAAGGAATGCCAGCGGAAAATGTGCAATGCCTTCTTTTGAGCCAATTAAAGGTAAAATTTCCGTATCCGGATTAAGTGCCACGTTAAAACGGTTTTTATACCAATCAGCAATTGCCTGGCGCAAAACCAGCATGCCCTGGTCAAGGGCGTAACGATGAGTTGCGGGATCCTGCGCTGCCTTATACAACGCCTCAATAATATGAGAAGGCGTTGGCTGATCCGGATCACCAATACCCAAATCAATAATATCTCTGCCTTCTTGGCGCGCCTTTCTTTTTGCTTTATCAATCTCCAAAAACAGATACGGCGGCAATGTGTTTAACTTTTTTGATACTTTAAACATAATCCTTTCTTTATTCAAAAAAACAATCTTACCTTAACACATCCTGCATAGAATACAGACCTGCGGGCTTGCCGGCAACCCATTTAGCCGCTTTCAATGCCCCCAGCGCAAATAAATCGCGCGAATGCGCCTGATGCTTAATCTCAATGCGTTCAGAATTGCCGCAGAAAATAACCGTATGGTCTCCGACAATATCACCTAACCTTATCGCATGCGTGGGAATTTCTTGACCCGTTGCCTCCTTTAGAATCTGCGCCATTTTCTTGGCCGTTCCCGAAGGCGCGTCTTTTTTCATCTTATGGTGCGCCTCAATTATTTCAATGCTGTAATCCGGGCCTAATCTTTTGGCAATTTCTGGAAGCAGAGCAAATAATACATTCACACCCACCGACATATTTGGAGAAAAGACCACGGGAACAAGTGCTGAAATATCCTGGACTTTTTTAATCTGATTGTCGTTTAAACCAGTGGTACCTAAAACAAGTGCCTTTTTATATTTTGCCACATAATCAATATTTGTTTCCGTGGCTTCGGGTGTTGAAAAATCCACCAAGACATCTACCAAAAGTATACTGTCTGGACTAGAGGTAATCTTTAAGCCACCAAATTCTTTACCGCTTAAAGGATGGCCCCTTTTCTCTAATGCCAATACCACCTCAAAATTCTTGTCTTCGCGCGCCAGTTCAATTATCCGCCTACCCATCTTGCCGCAGGCGCCACTTACTCCAAGTTTAATCATTGCAGTTTCTCCGCTTTTAACAGCCCATAATCCTTTAGCGCCTTCTTTAGTTTCTCTAAATTCTCATCTGAGAGAGGAGACATCGGCAATCTTAAATCCGGCTCACACATCCCCAACAAGCCCATCGCGGTCTTTACCGGAATAGGATTTGTCTCAATGAACATCGCCTTTACTAAAGGCAACAATTTATAATGTAGTGTTTGGGCTTTTTGGATATGGCCTTTTTCAAACTCGCTTATCAGACCGGCTACATCCGCCGGCACAATATTTGCCACTACTGAAATTACGCCTTTGCCGCCAATGGATAAAACCGGTAAAGTTAAACTATCATCCCCGGATAAAAGGACAAAATCCTCCGGACACAAGGCCTTAATTCGGCTCATCTGATCTAAAGAGCCGCTTGCCTCTTTAACACCGATAATGTTTTTGCAATCCGCCGCCAGTTTTGCTATGGTCTCTGGCTCAATATTTACCCCTGTACGCGAGGCGATATTGTAAAGAATAATTGGAATATCTACAGAATCTGCCACTGCCTTAAAATGTAAATACAGGCCCTTTTGCGTCGGCCGATTGTAATAAGGGGAGACCTGTAAAGATGCATCGGCACCTACTTTAGCAGCGTGCTTAGTTAACATTACTGCCTCGGCAGTAGAATTAGAGCCAGTGCCGGCAATAACGGGTACCCTTTTTTTTACCTGCTCGACGGTAATTTCAATGACGCGGTTGTGTTCTTCAAAGGAGAGCGTGGCGGATTCACCCGTTGTGCCGCAAGGAACAATCCCGGAAGTACCATTTTTAATGTGGAATTCAATCAACTTCCTAAATACCGCCTCATCAACTTTGTCGTCTTTAAATGGTGTAACAATTGCAACAATTGAACCTTTAAACATAATACTCCCCCTGATAAACTATTCTTGCTTTACCCTCTAACCAGACATTGCAGAATCTGTCTTTGGTCCTTTCAAAATAAACTTTTAGTACTTCGCCGCCCCGCGTGTTTATATTAATTCTATCTTTAACTTTGCCTTTTAAGGCAAAGATAACGGCGCAGGCAACTGCGCCCGTGCCACAGGCAAGGGTCTCATCTTCAACGCCTCTTTCGTAAGTGCGGATTTTAAGCGAATCCTTATTTAATACCTCAACAAAATTGACATTTGTTCCTTGCGGTGAAAATTGTCTGTGATAGCGGATCGGTCTTCCTATACCTACCACATCAATCTTATCCAGACCCTCGACAAAGATTACGCAATGCGGCACGCCGGTATTCACAAAATTTACCTTCAGGATACGCCCGCCTAATCCGAGGGGAATATCTAATTTGATATTTTTGGGCTCGGTAAGCTTTATCTTTACATTATCATTATTTACTTCGGATACAATAATCCCTGCCTTGGTCTCAATCTTTATCTGATTTCTGGCCTTTGGTTTTTGCTTGCGGCTGCAATAAAATGCCACGCACCTTGCGCCATTTCCGCACATCTCTGCTTCCGAACCATCCGCGTTAAATATGCGCATCTTTATATTCGCTTTTCTGGATTTTTCCAATAATAGCAGACCGTCCGCCCCTGCGCCAAATTTCCTATCGCAAATTTTTTTTGTTAAATCTGGTAAATCCCTAATTCCTTTTCCTTTGCCTTTGGAATCGATAACAACAAAGTCATTACCCGAGGCCACCGTCTTTGTAAACTTTATTTTTTTCATATGCCTAAAAGAAATGCAGGGATACGCTCATTATTAATCAAATCATCGTAAGATTCCCTCTTTCTAATCACAAAAGTCCTGTCTTTTACTATCAAAACTTCTTGCGGCCGGCAGCGCGAATTGTAATTACTGGCCATGCTAAAACCATAAGCACCTGCTCCCATAATTGCCAGATAATCCCCCGCTTCTACTTTTGGCAACATTCTATCTTTAGCAAAAAAATCTCCACTTTCGCAAATCGGGCCAACCACATCCACTTTTTCTCTCTCTCCTAAACCCTTTTTCTTAAGTATTAATGGGACTATATTGTGATAAGCCCCGTATAAAGCAGGACGGATCAAATCATTCATCCCCGCATCTACGATGACAAATTTCTTTAGAGGCGTCTTTTTAATATAAAGTACTTTCATAACGAGGATTCCGGCATTGCCCACAATAAATCTACCGGGCTCGATAATAATCTTAAGTTGCGTCTTCTTAAGTAAGGGCAAAACCTTTTCCGCAAATTCTTGCGCAGTCTGGGGCGTTTCCTTATCATAAATAATACCAAGCCCTCCGCCGATATTCAAATATTCTAGATGAATATTATCTTTTCTTAATTTTTCAATAAATTTTACCACTTTGGCTATTGCTGCTACAAACGGCTCGCTTTCGGTAATCTGCGAACCGATATGGATATGGAGACCGTTTAAACGTATGTGGGAATAATTGCGCGCTTGTGTAAAAATTTTCTCTGTAGTCTTAAAGTCAATGCCGAATTTATTAGTAAGCTTTCCGGTAGTGATGAATTTATGCGTCTTAGGTTCAACATCAGGATTAATCCTTATGGCGACATTAACTAATCTTTTTTTTCTTTGGGCGATACGATTAATATTTTCTAATTCGGGAATTGACTCCACATTAAAAAAGAGGATTTTCTTTTCAATTGCCTCTTCGATTTCTACGCTCGTCTTTCCCACTGAAGCATAAACAATTTTTTCTGTCGGACAGCCCACGCAAAGGGCGCGGAAAAGTTCGCCGCCAGAAACGATATCTAACCCAGCCCCTTTATCTACCAAGGCCTTTAAAAGTGCTAAATTAGAATTTGCCTTGACGGAAAAACAAATCAGCGGCTCTATTGCCTTAAATGCCTCCTTTAATTTCATATAATGGTCTATTAAGGTATGGTAACTGTAGAGATAAAGGGGTGTGCCGTATTTTTTTACCACCTCCTCTACCCGTACTTTTTCACAATAAAGATGATTGTTTATATATTTAAATTCATGCATGCTTTAATTTCTTCTCCCATTTGACAATTTGACTTACTATGTCCTTAGGGCTTGTCCCGCCAGAGGATTTCACCCGTTTAACCGATTTTAAGGGATCAATCAAGTCATTAATTACTGCGTTATTTAACTTTGGCGAAAATTTCTTTAATTCATCATCGGACATTTGTTTAATTGGTTTGTTTTTTTGAAGCGAATAAAGAATAAGTTCGCCGGTTATTCGATGGGCATTAACAACCGCGTAACCTTCGGAAACCAAATATTCGGCGATATCCGGCGCAAATAACATTTCATTCAAAGAGGCCTTTTTTAGTTTTTCTTCATTTATCTTTATGCCATACAGGATCTTCTTTAAGAGGGGTAAAATTTTGTTAATTATTTCTATGGATTCAAATAAAGGAGGCTTATCCAGTTGCATATCCCGGTTGTAAGTTAAAGGCAGGCCTTTCATCATTACCAATACCGAAACCAAATTCCCATACACTTTCCCCGCATATCCCCGGATAAGTTCAAAGGGGTCAGGATTCTTTTTATGTGGCATCATGCTTGAGCCGGTATAATGGGCGTCGTCTCCTTCCACAAAGCCGAACTCATCGCTTGACCAAAGAATGAAATCTTCGGCAATCCGCGATAAATGCATAGAAAGTATCGCCAAACCAGATAATATTTCAATCACAAAATCCCGATCGCTTACCGCATCAATACTATTATCTGAAATTTTAGAAAACTTAAGCAATTTTGCCACATATGCCCTATCAATAGGCAGTGTCGTTCCCCGATGGGCGACGCTACCCAATGGCATTACATCCACTCTTTTGACGGCATCATTTAATCTTTCCTTATCCCGCTGCAGCATCTCCACGTAAGCCAAAAGCTGGTGCGCCAAAATTATGCACTGTGCATTTTTAAGGTGTGTATAAGAAGGCATAGTCGTATTTTTAAATTTTTTAGCGCCGGCTAAAAAACAAACCTGCAGTTCATTTATCTTTTTTATAATTTCTTTTAGCGCATCCTTAGAGTACATCCTGATATCTAAAACTATCTGGTCATTGCGCGAACGGCCGGTATGCAGTTTGTCGGCGACTCTACCCACTTCCTTTCTTAAAAGAAAAATAATTGCTGAATGAATGTCTTCGTATTTATTCTCATCGATAGAAAGCTTGCCTTCAGAGAATTTCTTTTTCAATACCCTTAAACCTTTAACCAATAGCAAGGCATCTTTCTGGGGGATAATATTACATTTACCCAGCATCTTGGCATGGGCAATACTTCCTTCTATATCGTAGATGGCCAATTTCTTGTCATAAGAAATGCTGGAACTGAATTCCAAAATTTCAGGGTCCATTTCTTTTTTGAATCTGCCACCCCACATTTTCTCTATCATTTTATTCTCCCTATTTCTGATAGGGTAATCCCCAAATTTTGATAAATCCTTCGGCTAATTTCTGATTAAATTTATCTTCACTTCCGTAAGTGCTCAATTCTCTTTTGTACAAAGAATAAGGCGACTTTCTCGTGACGGCTACACAACTACCTTTGAACAATTTTAATTTTACCGCTCCGGTAACTTTTTCTTGTGTGGATTCAACAAAAGCATCCAGTGCCTCTTTTAATTTAGAATACCAGAGGCCATAATAAACGAGCTCAGCATATTTTAAAGCGACCATTTCTTTAAAATGCACAAGTTCGCGGTCCAAAACCAAACTCTCCAATTCCTTATGCGCCGTATAAAGTATAGTTGCCGCCGGCGCTTCATAAATCTCGCGTGACTTAATTCCCACCAACCGGTTTTCCAGCAAATCACTTCTTCCTATGCCATATTGACCACCCACCTTATTTAAATAACCGATTAAATTTTTTAGCGGATAATTCTTGCCATTTATTTTCTTAGGTAGGCCCTTTTCAAAATGAATCTCTAAGTATTTAGGAGTATTGGAAACTCTTTGAGGGTCTTGGGTAATCAAATAGGCGTCTTGGGGTGGTGCCTGCTCTAAATCCTCCAAAATCCCTGCCTCAATACTAATACCCCATAAGTTTCTATCTATGCTGTATGGTTTTTTCTTAGTCACATCAATAGGGATTTTGAATCTTAAGGCGTATTCTATCTCCTCTTCTCGTGATTTAAACTCCCAGATTCTTACCGGCGCAATAATTTCTAATTTTGGATCCAATATACCAACCGTAACTTCTAATCTTACCTGGTCATTACCTTTTCCGGTACAGCCATGGGCAACCGCAGTGGCTTTTTCTTTATGCGCAATCTCCACCAAATATTTAGCAATCAGGGGCCGACCCAAGGCAGTAGCCAAAAAATATTTTCCTTCATAAACCGCATTGGCTTTTAAGGCCGGCATGATAAAATCATTGATAAACTCATCCTGCAGGTCTTTTATATAAACCTTTTTTGCACCAGCAATTAATGCCCGCTTTTTAATTGCCGGGAAATTTTCGCCTTGGCCTAAATCGGCAACAAAACAGATTACTTCATAACCCCGCTCTTTCAACCACCTAATGGCGCAACTAGTATCTAAACCGCCTGAATAGGCAAGAATAACTTTTTTCATTTTTTGTCTCCTAACAATTTAATCAAAATTGCCTTCTGCACATGAAGTCTATTCTCTGCCTGATCAAAAACAATAGAATTATCTGAATCCATTACCTCATCGGTAATCTCTTCGCCTCGATGTGCAGGCAGACAGTGCATAATCAAAACTTTTTTCTTGGCTAAATTTACCAACTCCTTATTAATCTGAAAATTGGCAAATATTTCTTTTCTTTTTTCCCTTTCTTTCTCCTGTCCCATACTCGTCCAGACATCGGTATAAATTATATCTGCGCCCTTAGCTACTTTCTGCGGTGCATTATTTATAATTATGGAAGCGCCGGACTTAGCCGCAAATTCTTTGGCCTCATTAACAATCCCGGCCTGCGGCTCGTATCCTTTGGGGGTAGCCACAGCAATATCTACCCCCAATTTTGATGCACCATAAAGAAGTGAGTGACAAACATTATTACCATCTCCGACATAAGCCAATTTTATTCCCTTTAATTTACCTAATTTTTCTTTTACCGTAAACAAATCAGACAATGCTTGACAAGGGTGCAATAAATCCGACAGCCCATTGATTACGGGTATGCTCGCCTGCCCTGCCAATTCTACGACATTATTGTGTTCAAAAGTGCGCAGGACTATTCCATCCACATAACGCGAAAGTGTCTTGGCCATATCTTTTAGGGCTTCCCTTTTTCCCACTCTAATATCTTCTTGTAAATATATCGCATTGCCGCCCAATTCAACAATTCCCACTTCAAAAGAAACGCGCGTTCTTAAAGACGGCTTATGGAAAATAAGACACAAGGTCTTGCCTTGAAGCACCGTAGAAAATTTTGCCTTGTTTTTCTTTAACTTAACCGCAAGCGCAAAAATCTCATTGATCTCAGAAATCGAGAGGTCTTTGATGGAAATAAAATCTTTTTTCATCTTATCTGTTTTAAGACGTTATCCAATATCTTAATTGCTTTATTAATTTCTTTTTTAGTGATATTTAGGGCAGGCATCAATCTTAAAACCGTCTCATGCGTACAGTTAATCAAAAGTCCCTCTTTTATACAACCCTCTACTATTTCTTTGCCGGCTATATTTAACTCCACACCCCACATCAAACCCAGACCCCTTACTTCTTTGATGACAGAATATTTGCTCTTTAGAGTTTTTAGTTGCTCACCCAGATATTCTCCCATCTTCAAAACATTGGCAAGCATCTTTTCTTTCTGTATACTTCTTAATACCGCCAAGGCCGCCCTACAAACCAAAGGGCTGCCGCCAAAAGTCGAGGCATGCATACCCGGCCCTAATATATCGGCAATTTGTTTCTTAACTAGCATAACCCCGATGGGTAATCCTCCGCCCAAGGCCTTGGCTAAAGTCATAATATCAGGAATAATACCGTAATTTTGGTAACAAAACATCTTTCCGGTTCTGCCGATACCAGTCTGGACCTCATCAAAAATTAAAAGTAGATTCTTTTCATCGCAAAGTTTTCTTAAACCTGAAACAAAATCTTTCTGGGCAATATTGATGCCGCCTTCGCCTTGGATTAATTCTAACATTATCGCCACGGTTTTTTCGGTCAAGGCATCTTTCACTGCCTCTAAATCATTAAATTTAACAATTTTGAATCCTTCGGGCAGCGGCGCAAAACCCGCCTGATACTTTTTCTGGCCAGTAGCAGCCAAGGTCGCCAGTGTCCGGCCGTGAAAAGAGTTTTCAAAAGTAATAATTTCATATCTGCCATTACCATACTTGCGGCAAAACTTTATGGCTGCCTCATTTGCCTCAGCCCCAGAATTACAGAAAAATACCTTCGCCGGAAATGCCCAGAAATTTAATTCCTTGGCCAGACGCGCCTGAGCCGGATGATAATAGTTATTTGGAATAAAAATAAGTTTAGAAACCTGGTCTCTTACTGCAGACATCACTTTGGGATAACAATGGCCTAAGCTCCCTACGCCCCAGCCGGGGAAAAAATCCAGATATTGCTTATTATGTATATCCCAAAGTCGGCTGCCTTTACCTTTGACAAAGATTAAAGGCGTCTTTGTATAAGTGGGCATGATGTATTCTTTATAGGTATCAAAAATTTCTTTTGCCTTCATCGGATTATCTCTGTCCCTATTCCCTTATCCGTAAATATTTCTAATAATAAAGCATGCGCAATGCGCGCATCAATAATATGCGTCTTTTTCACTCCATTTTCGAGGGCGTAAATACAGGCCTTTACCTTGGGAATCATCCCTTCCTGAATTATCTTTTCTTTAATCAACCCTTCTGCTTCTTTTATGTTGAGCGTGGGAATAAAGGATTGGGGCTCATCAAAGCTACGCATAATTCCTTTTACATTCGTCAAAAAAACCAACTTTTCAGCTCTTAAAGCAGTGGCAATACTGGCTGCAGCTTCATCTGCGTTTATATTATAAGTTTCCCTATCTTTACCCCTTCCCAGAGGAAGTAAAACTCCCACCGTATCAACAGAAAGCCCTTTGAGTATTGCCCGGCTATTTATGCGAGTAATCTCTCCCACAAAACCCAAATCTATTTTGGCCTGTCTTTTTTGAACTTGAATTATCTTTTTACCATCTAAACCCACTGCCTTTGCCCCCAGACCAATTATTTCTTCTGTAATCATTTTATTTAATTTTTTTAATTCCTCTTCTACCATAAGAAGCGTCTTCTTATCAGTTACACGTAAGCCCTCAAAAAATCTTGCTTTTTTGCCTTGGGAACGCATTCTTTCACTAATATGCGCACCGCCCCCATGAACCAATAAAGGCCTCAGCCCCATAAAATTTAAAAAAACGATATCTTCTAAAACCCTGTGCCTGATTTTCGCATCGCTTAAGATACTTCCGCCGTATTTTATCACGACAATCTTGCGATGAAATTTCTTTATATAAGGCAGGGCCTCTATCAAAACATGCGCTTTCTTAATCGCCTCTTCCATAAATTCTAATTATATTGTGAGTTTATTTTGATATACGCGGGAGTCAAGTCAGAGGTATAAACCGTGGCAGATTTATTACCCCGACCCAAACTAACTTTTAATCTCACTTCTTTTTTATCGAGGGCTGAAAAATTTATTTTTAAATCTCTTTCCTTTATCTTTAAACCACTTACTCCTACTGCCTGAACGACCCTCCCCCAATTTGGATCCTCCCCATAGATCGCCGTCTTAAAAAGATTAGAATTGGCAATAAGAAAACCTACCCTTTTTGCCTCTTCCTTGCTCTTGGCATGATGCACATCTATCCGAATAATCTTGGTTGCCCCTTCTCCGTCTTTTACAATCGTCTTGGCCAGATTAAGACAGACAAACTTAAGCATACTTAAGAATTTTTTGTAATCCCTGTCTTTTCCCGTTAAAATCCTGTTAGCCGCCTGACCATTAGCTAAAATCAGAACCGTATCATTTGTACTCTGGCAGCCATCAATGCTAATGCTATTAAACGAATCCGCCACTGCTATCCTTAATGCCTTCTCTAAGGCATTTTTTTCGATATTCAAATCCGTAAGAATAAAACAAAGCATGGTTGCCAGATGAGGGAAAATCATCCCTGCACCCTTACAAACACCACAGAGGGTTATTTCTTTTCCCTTTATATACGCCTTAACGGAAATCTCTTTCTTAAATTTGTCCGTCGTCTGGATACTTTGCGAAAATTTATCTATACCGCTCGCCGACAAACCTCTAACTAAACGGGGTAAGGCACCAAGTATCTTTTCTATGGGTAGTTGCCTACCGATTATTCCGGTAGAAGCCACAAAAATATTTTTCGCTTTAAGATCAAGCATCTTTGAAGTAGCCTCCACCATCCTCCAGGCATTTTTAAGACCACTTTGACCCGTAAAACAATTGGCATTGCCACTGTTTACAATTACACCCTGAAAGAATTTATTTCTTCTTAGTAAATCTTTAGAAACTCTCACCGGTGCCGCCATAAAAGCATTCGTAGTAAATACCGCCGCCGCCCGGCATTTTACTTCCGAAAATATCAGACCTAAATCAGGTTTGCCCGATTTTTTTATTCCTGCTGAGATTCCATTTGCCTTGAATCCGAGGGGTAGGTGCGTCTTACTATATATCTTCATAACAGACCCTCTGTCTCGGAGAATCCATACATAATATTCATATTCTGCACTGCCTGACCAGAAGCGCCTTTTTGTAAATTATCAATTGCACATACCAAAACCAGAGCTCTCCTGTCTTTATCTACATTTATTCCGAGATCACAGAAATTTGTATAAATCACATCTTTTAATTGTGGATTATTGCCTTCTTCTAATATTCTGATAAACGGCTCCTTTTTATAAAACCGCTGGTAAATATCAATGACTTGCTTAGAAGTTAACGGTCTCTTTAGTTTTAAATATATGGTCTCCAATATCCCCCGATTAACCGCTAAAAGATGGGGGACAAAATTTATCTTTAGCAAGTGGTGCGCAATCTTAGAAAGTTCCTGCTCAATCTCCGGCATATGCTGATGCGTATTTATCTTATAGGCCTTCAGGTTTTCATTGACTTCGGTAAATGTTAACTCCTGAATTATCTTTCTGCCTGCGCCACTTGCACCTGATTTGGCATCAATAAAAATACAATCCCTTTCTATAAAATCGCCCACCAATGCTGGGGCAATGGCAAGAATCGCCGCAGTCGGATAACAGCCAGGATTGGCAATGAGGTCTGCGCTTCTTATCTCCTGCCGATAGAGTTCCGGCAATCCATAAACTGCTTTTTTGACATTGGCCTTATCCGTATGCGCAGTTTTATAAAATGCCTCATAAACCGAAATATTTTTCAGACGGTAATCTGCGCTTAAATCAATTACCTTTTTGCCTGCCTCAAGAATTCTCGGCACCCAATACATAGATTGAGTATGGGGAAGCGCTAAAAATACTAAATCACACCGGCTAAGTAGCTTATTTAGTTGTGGCTCTTCGCAAGGCAAATCAATCCTTCCTTTAAATTTTGGAAATATCTTTGTAATATTGTCGGGCTTATCTATTTTAGCAGCCAGATATGTAATCCTGACCGAGCCGTGCCTTAACAATATCTCAATAAGTTCTTCGCCGGCGTAACCGCTTGCGCCAATTATACCTACATTTAACATTTTTTCTCCTCCAAGACCTATCCTTAAGATAAAACCTTGAAATATTATACACTCTCTATATAGAGAGGGTCAATAATAATTTCGTCGGTGTATCGCAAAGCCGCAAAAAATTTTGTAGCTTTGTGGATTTTAACAATTTAGGGGTAATAAAAAACCCGCTTTCCAGCGGGTCTAATTTTTAATTTTTGATTTCAAACTTTTTACATATTACCTCTTTGTCCACTGGAAGCGCTTGCGCGCACCCTTCTGGCCATATTTCTTACGTTCCTTCATCCGCGGATCGCGGGTAAGAAAACCGTTCTGTTTTAAAATGTCGCGTAAACTTGGGTCAGCCGCCATCAAGGCCCGGGCAATACCCAGACGCAAGGCCCCGGCCTGCCCACTGAATCCGCCACCTCTGATATTAGCGATAACCTTAAATTTATCCAGTGTATTAGTTAATTGTAATGGCTGCATTACAACGAGCCTTTCTGTCTCCTTAGTAAAATATTTATCCAAAGGTCTTTTGTTAACCATAAATTCACCTTTACCCGGCACCAACCTTACCCGCGCTACTGCCTCTTTTCGCCTGCCGGTGGCCTGATAAATACCTGTTTGCTGCGTCATGGATTAAACCTCCAAAGGAATAGGACGCTGGGCCAGATGCGGATGTTTATCACTGGCATAAACTTTTAATTTGCGAAATTGTTTCCTTCCTAATGGCCCAGAAGAAAGCATCCTTTTTACTGCCAATTTAAATACCTGCTCTGGTTTCTCACTTAACATCCTGGCTAAGTTAATTTCCTTAAGCCCTCCCGGATAACCGGAATATCGGCGATAAAGTTTCTGCTCCATCTTCCTACCTGTAACTTTTACCTTGGCAGCGTTAATCACAATAACACCATCGCCTGTATCTATATTTGGTGTATATATGGGCTTATGCTTACCCCGCAAAACCATAGCCACGCGCGTGGCTAAACGGCCAAGAATCTTATCTTTAGCATCCACCAGATACCACGTTCTTTTTATTTCTTTTGATTTTGCCATAAATGTCTTTCCCATTGGCTTCGCAATTAAAGAGATATAAAATATAGCATATTTTTTATATTTGTCAAATATTTTTAATCCTTTTTATAAAGCGGCTGTTAATAACTTCTTTAAAATCAAAGAGTTAGAATGGAGGGAAACGTCCCCTAATATTATTATTAAGTAAATGAAGAGAAGAAGAAATAATGTCCAGACAGGTAAAATTGACCGAGGAACTATCCTTTTTGCCTTTGCCTGTGGATTTAGATAAATATAGGCAATTTCGGTTTCTTTAATCAAAGTCAAATCGTATCTTTCGATTATATTCTTAAGGGGCGCGGCTAGCTTATCATCTATTTCTTTAAACAAAATTATTATCTTACTAACCGCGATGCGATCAAAATCAGCATAAGGCCTTACCTCTGAAAGCATGGCAGTAGAAGTAGCCCGACCGGTAAAAACGGAAAGCAATCCCGCAAAATAAGCTAAGTCCGAGCAGATAATTTCATCTTTATCTGTATTTTCTTCCACAACTTTAATTACCTTATCTTCATACTGCGGATAATAAATAGATAATTCCGTGCTGCGGAATTTCCGCTCTGCTCCTTTTAGAGCATTGGCGAGGGTGGTATCAAATAAACCCCATCTTATCTTCTTGGCTGCCTCAATGTATAAAGTAGGCGAGCAGATATAAAAAAATAATACGATGCCGCTTAAAATTAAAAATTTCTTAAAGATACGCGGACCAGCGCTAATCTTATTAAAAAGATAATCTAGCCCTAAGCCGGCTAAAAAAATAAGACCCATCAATCCTATACCGCTAAAGTAACGTGCGGGATGAGAAAAACAAAGTGGCAACATTCCCATAAATATACAAAGAAAAATAAAATATGCCCTTTTATATCGAGTGGCTAAAAAAATTCCTAAAATTGCTAAAAAATAGATTGCCAGATTAATGTCTAAATTGCGATTTTCCATTACGAAGACAAATTGAAAATATCTCCAATTATAAAGTTGATGAAATAATATCGGCGAAGCAATAAATAAAGCCCCTGCCGCCGTTTTCACACAGGAATTGAACCTTATTCTATTTAATATGCCGTATAAAATAATTGACAACAATATAAGTCCAGCAGCCTGGGTATGCGTATAAAAACCTAAACCCATAATTAGGGTGGCGGTAATTATTCTCTGTTTTTCTATACACAAAAAAACAAGCAAACCAAAGATTAAACATAAACAAAAGGGTATGAGGTTTATCGTAGAAATATAAAAACCAAAACTCGTTGAACTGACTAAAAGTACAAAGAAGGCAAGTCGCGGACTAAAAATTTTCTTCGTCACCCACCAACTTACCGAGAGGGTTAAAGGATAAATAAGGCAGCTAAAAAAACGCGCGATGAACAATTTTGTAAGACCTAATTTATAAAGAAAGAGCATCAGGATATGTAGGAGTGGCGGATAAAGATGGGGTCTACCCACTGGCGCATATTCCCAGAACGCCCTCGTTACATAACCACCGGCATCTGCAAATCCTGACATTACGGATAAATGATAATATATATCCAGAAATTTCGGAAAGAGTTTCCAATGAAGTAGCTGCAGAAATGTAAATAGGGCCAGAATAACATAAGAATAAAAATCCCAAGAAATATCCTGATTAATGGAAGACGCTTTCTCTGGCATTTAGTAATTAACCCTTATTAAACATAAGCCGCCGGCCGGCACAGTAGGACCGGCCTTCGTCCTATCTTTTGCTAATAAAATTTTTTTCATACTACCCTGAGGAAACCTCCCCCTTCCGATTTCAAGCAAAGTTCCTACAATGTTTCTGGCCATGTTATATAGAAAACCATCTGCCTCAATATCGATAGTGATTAAACCTTTGTTATTTTTTATTTTAATATATTTAATCGTCCTGACAGGATTGCGGATTTTTTTATCACTTGTATAAAAGGACTTAAAATTATGCCTGCCTACGAGATATTGGGCTTCTTTACGCATTAAATTTACATCTAAGGGATAAGGATAAAAATAGGCATAATGCCTTAAGAAAACTGAAGGATATCTTCGGTTTAAAATAGTGTAGCGATAAAGTTTTGATTTGGCTTGGAAACGCGCATGAAAATCAGGCCCTACCTCTTCTATCTTATTAACCACCATATCTTCGGGCAAGAGCGCATTTAATGCCTTTTGTAATTTTTCTAATGGAATTTTGGAATGCGTCTTAAAATTAGCCACTTGGGCTAATGCATGCACTCCAGCATCGGTCCTACCAGAACCAATAACCTTTATCTTTTCCTGAAGGATTTTTTGAAGGGTTTTTTCTATTGATTCCTGAATGGTCTGGCGCTTTGCGGTTTGATTTTTTGGCTGTATCTGCCAGCCGGCGTAACGCCTGCCATCGTATTCAAGGGTAATCTTGATATTGCGCATACAATAAGCGCACTAACTATTTGATAAGTTCTTCGGCAATCTGCACCGCATTTAACGCCGCCCCTTTTAAGAGGTTATCGGCGACTATCCACAGCCAAAGGCCATTTTTGACAAAAGGGTCCTTGCGTATCCTTCCGACAAATACCGCGTCTTTTCCTTCGACATCCTTTGGCATAGGATACAGATTGTTTTCGGGCTCATCAATGACAATGATACCCGGAGATTTTTTCAGTAAATTGCGTATTTCTTCTTGGACGATTGTTTTTTTTGTCTCAATATATACTGCTTCCGAATGTCCTGTCCTTACCGGAACCCTTACGGTGGTGGCAGAAATTCTGATTTTATCGTCATGCATAATCTTGTGTGTTTCTCTAACTAACTTCCACTCCTCAGTTGTATAATTAAACTCAGCAAAACTTCCGATGTGGGGAAAGACATTAAAGGCCAATTGCTGGGGTAAAGATTTATTTTCTATATTTACATGTACATTTTCACAGCCGCCTGCACAAATTTGAGAAATCTCCTGTTTTAATTGTTCCACTGCCCCTTTTCCGGCGCCAGAGGCGGCTTGTAGCGTCGTTGCAATTACTCTTTTTATGCCCGCTTTTTTATGAATCGGAGATAAAACTACTACCATCTGAATAGTAGAACAATTGGGATTAGCAATTATACCTTTGTGTTTTTTGATATCTTTGGCATTAACCTCAGGTACCACCAAGGGGACTTTAGGGTCGAGGCGAAAATCCGCGCCATTATCAATAACTACTGCGCCTGCCTTTACTGCCTCCTTGGCATAAGTAACGGCTGCCCCTTTTTCACCTTCGGTACCGGCAAATAAAGCAATATCTACTCCTTGAAAACTTTCAGGACTAATGGTCTTTACCGAATATCTTTCTCCATCTACCTCTATTTCTCTTGCCGAACGCGCAAAAACCCGCAGTTCGTTGATGGGAAAATTGCGGCGCTTAAGACAACGCAACATCTCAATTCCCACCGCCCCTACACCAACTACTGCTACATTATATTTTTTCATTATAAGTTCTCCACTATTAAGTCGCCGACTTCGCTGGTGGAATATCCCATCTTACCCGCGGCTAAGGACTTTAGCTTTGTCTGCACAACCTTTATTACCGCATCTTCCACTGCCTTTGCGGCTTTTTCTTCGCCGATATTTTCTAAAAGCATGCCCAAGGCACAGATTGCCGCCAGAGGATTAATCACATTTTTTCCCGTATATTTAGGGGCGCTTCCACCAATGGGCTCAAACATGGATACACCTTCCGGGTTAATATTACCACCCGCTGCAATCCCCATCCCGCCCTGAATCATTGCGCCTAAATCCGTAATAATATCGCCAAACATATTATCCGTAACAATCACATCAAACCATTCCGGATTCTTTACAAACCACATCGTGGTAGCATCTACATGGGCATAGTCACAACTGATATCCGGATATTCCCTGGCTACTTCATAAAAAGTCCTTTCCCAAAGGTCCCAGGCATAGGTCAAAACATTGGTCTTTCCACAAAGGGTAAGTTTTTTCTTTTTATTGCGCCTCCTACAATACTCAAAGGCATAGCGAACACACCGCTCTACGCCTTTGCGGGTATTGTAGGAAATCTGTATTGCTATCTCCTCCTGTGTCCCTTTATTTCTGAACTCCCCCATACCCTTATAAAGTCCCTCGGAATTTTCACGCACCACTACAAAATCAATATCTTCGGCTCTTTTATCCTTTAAAGGACAAAATTTCGGATTATAAAGTTTTACTGGACGTAGATTAATATACTGGTCTAAAGAAAACCTGATCTTAAGTAATACCCCCGTCTCCAAAATCCCCGGCTTTACATCCGGATGACCTACCGCGCCCAGATAAATCGCCGAATATTTTTTGAGTTCTTCAATATCTTTATCATCAACGGTCTTTGCCGTCTTTAAATATCGCTCGCCGCTAAAATCAAAAATTTTAGTTTCGTATGGAAAGTTAAATTTTTTGGCAACTGCCTCTAAAACCTTTAAGCCCTCACGCACTACCTCTGGGCCCGTGCCATCGCCTGGTATTACCGCAATCCGATACATCTTATCTCTTTTCTTTCTTTAAATAATTAATTAAACCACCGGCCGCAATAATTTTTTGCAAAAATTGTGGAAAGGCAGATGTAACATAACTTTTATTCTGAGTCAAATTCTTTATAATGCCAGCGCCTAAATCTATTTCCAAAATGTCGTTTTCTTTTATCTCATCTGCTTCTTTACATTCAAGAATCGGCAGGCCAATATTGATACTGTTTCTAAAAAATATACTGGCAAAACTTTTTGCCACGACCGCAGATATTCCACAGCCCAGTATGGCTAAAGGCGCGTGCTCCCGTGATGAACCGCAGCCAAAATATTTTCCCGCAACAATTATATCACCTTTTTCTATTTCTTTTGTAAAATTAGGCCGCAGATGCTCCATGCAGTGCTTACCTAACTCCTGCGGCTCGGTAGTAACCAGGTATTGAGCCGCAATAATATCATCTGTATTTACATTATCGCCGAATTTACGAACCTTACCTCTTATAGTCATAATTAAATTTCTTGCGGATGAGTAATTCTCCCCGTAACTGCCGAGGCAGCCGCCACCGCAGGATTACACAAATAAACCTCGGATTTAGGATGGCCCATGCGGCCGATAAAATTACGGTTTGTCGTCGCCAGACACCTTTCGCCTTCTGCTAAAATCCCCATATGGCCGCCCAGACAGGGTCCGCAGGTAGGGGGAGAAAACACGCCTCCTGCCTTAACAAATATCTGGGCAAGACCTTTTTTTACCGCCGTTAGGTAAATATCCTGCGTCGCAGGGATAATAATTAAACGCAAGCCCACTTTTACCTTTCTCCCTTTCAAAATCCCTGCCGCTATCTCTAAATCTGAAATCCGGCCATTGGTGCAGGAACCAATCACCACCTGGTCAATCCCGATATGCTTTAATTTCTGTACCGGCTTTACATTACTCGGTAAACTTGGACAGGCAACTTGTGGTTCTAATTTTGAGACATCAAATACATAAATCTTTTCATATTCTGCGTGTTTATCGGATTTATAAACTTTAAATCTCCGCGGCGCAGGACGTACATATTTTAAGGTAACTTCATCCGGTTCGATAAGACCTGCCTGCGCCCCTGCCTCAATTGCCATATTGCACATCGTAAAGCGCTCATCCATCGATAGCCCTTTTATAACTCTACCGGTAAATTCCATGCATTTATCCAATGCACCGTCTACGCCGATTTCGCCAATCGTATAAAGTATGAGGTCTTTACCGGAAACCCATCTTTTCAATCTTCCCTCATAAACAAATTTTAAGGACCGCGGAACGCGAAACCAGCATTTTCCATCAATAAAACTGCGCGCCAAATCCGTGGAGCCAACGCCCGTAGAATAACAACCCAAGGCCCCGTATGTACAGGTATGTGAGTCCGCGCCGATAACCAAATCACCGGGTAAAACTAATTTTTTCTCTGGCAGCAACGCATGCTCAATCCCCGCAAAACCCACCTCAAAATAATTTTTAATCTTAAATTCTTCCGCAAATTCCCTTAATATTTTACACTGATTTGCACTCTTTAAATCTTTGGCGGGGGTAAAATGGTCAGGTACCAGAACAATTTTTCGGGTATTAAAAACTTTTTTGAAACCTGCCCTTTTGAATTCTTCTATAGCCAAGGGAGCAGTAATATCATTACCCAGAGCCACATCGACCCTGGCCTCAATGAATTCACCCGCGGAGATTTTCTTCTTATCCGTGTGTGCCAGTAATATCTTTTCGGCAATTGTGTAAGCCATTATTTAAATTTCCTGACGATAAGGGTGGCGTTGTGTCCGCCAAAACCCAAAGAATTTGACATCGCCACATTCACTTCTGTCTTACGTGCAGTGTTAGGGACATAATCCAAGTCGCATTCCGGGTCAGGAAACTCATAATTTATGGTGGGCGGGACGAGATTATGTTTTGTGCTAAGACAACAAACAACAAATTCTACTCCGCCGGCAGCTCCTAAAAGATGTCCGGTCATAGATTTGGTAGAAGAAACCATCACCTTTTTGGCAGTCGCACCCAGGGCTAATTTTATCGCTAGGGTTTCTACTTTATCATTCAATTTTGTAGATGTGCCATGGGCGTTAATATAGTCAACGTCTTCAGGATTTAGTCCAGCATCTTTTAAGGCCTCAAGCATTGCCTGCGATGCTCCCTCACCATCGGGGTCAGGAGCAGTGATATGATAGGCATCGCAAGACATACCATAACCAGATATTTCCGCATATATCTGAGCGTTTCTTTTTTGAGCGTGTTCTAATGCCTCCAAAACCACTATCCCCGCCCCTTCGGCAATAACAAAGCCGTCGCGCTGGGCATCAAATGGCCGTGATGCCTTTTCCGGGGCATCATTTCTTTTAGATAATGCCTTCAAACTGCAAAATCCGCCCACGCCCATCGGAGTAATGCAACTCTCCGTTCCTCCGGTAATCATTACGTCTGCCTGACCGCGCTGGATGATTTTGAAGGCATCGCCAATGGCATGAGCGCCGGAAGCACAGGCAGTAGCCACACAAGAATTAGGGCCCTTAAAACCAAAAAATATCGCTACCTGTCCGGCTGCCTCATTTACAATTAAACTCGGGATAAGAAAAGGAGAAATCTTATCTGCTCCTTTTGTTATATAATTATTGTGTTCTCTTTCCATGGCATCCAGACCACCGATGCCTGAGCCGATCATCACCCCAATTCTCCTTAAATCTTCTTTTTCTAAATCCAGATGGGCATCGGTTATTGCCTGTTTCGCTGCAGCAATCGCGTATTGGACAAATTTCTCCATGCGCCGGCTATCTTTTGTAGTGATGCCGTAAAGATGGGGATTAAAATCTTTTACTTCTCCCGCAATCTGAGAAGCAAATTCAGTGGCATCAAAAGTGCTGATTCGCGCGATTCCGCTCTTTCCTGTTTCTAAGGCGTGCCAGAATGACGCTACATCATTACCAATAGGAGAAATCACACCTAAACCGCTCACTACTACCCGACGTTCCATAATCTTTATTAATTATTAAAAGTAACCCCGCTTTCACCGGAAAGCGGGGCGTTTATGTTAAGATTTATCTCACAAAACTATTTATTCGCAACCTTCTCTTCAATATATTTAATCGCCTCACCCACTGTCGTCATCTTCTCTGCATCCTCATCAGGTATTTCAATTCCGAACTCTTCCTCTAAAGCCATCACTAATTCTACCGTATCCAAAGAATCAGCGCCCAAATCATCCACAAATGACGCCTGGGGAGTAACTTCTTCCGGTTTAACACCCAATTGTTCTGCAATTATGGTCTTTATCCTATCTACTACTGCCATTCTCCTTCCTCCTTCATTTAGAGCATCACCATGCCCCCATCAACGACTATTGTCTGGCCAGTAATGTAACTGGAATCTTCCGAAGCAAGATAAATACAGGTCTTTGCCACATCCTGCACTGTCCCAAAACGGCCTAAAGGAATATTTGACAGCATCTTTGCCTTTAACTCTTCAGGTAACTTCTCTGTCATCGCGGTTTGAATAAAACCCGGCGCAACCGCGTTTACATTTATATTACGTGATGCCAATTCCTTAGCCGTGGTCTTTGTAAGAGCAATTATACCCGCCTTAGAAGCAGCGTAATTTGCTTGTCCAGGATTACCAATTATTCCGATTATCGAAGCAATATTAATAATCTTGCCACTGCGTTGTTTCAACATTACCCGGGATACGGCTTTTATGGTATTAAAAGCACCCTTTAGATTCACATTTAAGACCGCATCCCAATCTGCTTCGCTTAACCTCAGGATAAGGCTATCCTTGGTTATCCCTGCATTGTTAACTAATATATCAATCCTTTTAAATTTGTCAAGGATTTTATTTACCCCCTCCTCAACTTCTGCATAGTTAGTAACATCAACTTTTAAATCCAAGGCAGTTCTCCCCAGGGCCTCCACTTCTTTCTTGGTTTGCCCTGCCTGTTCTAAATTAATATCGCAGATAGCAAGATCCGCACCCTCTCTGGCAAAAGAAAGCGCGATTTCCCTACCAATACCCTGGCCCGCGCCAGTAATCAAGGCAACCTTTTCTTTTAATCTCATGCTTCTGCTCCTTTTATATCCTGCACTCTCTCAATACGCCTTACCCCTGCATCTGGCTCTATTTTGTGCATTAAGCCACTCAATACTTTACCCGGACCGAATTCAATAAAATCTCTTACTCCTTTAGACAAAATAAATCTCATGGAATCTTCCCATAACACACTGTCCGTCACCTGTTTAATCAAATTCTCTTTTATCTTTTTTAAAGAAGTTGTGGCCTGGGCATCAACATTACAGACTACCGGAACCCGAGAATCATTTATTTTTATTTTGTTAATTTCCTCTGCCAACTTTTCTCTCGCCTCTTTCATAAAACGAGAGTGAAACGCTCCGCTCGTCTCTAAAATTATCACCCTTTTTGCACCCTTTTGCAGTGCCAATTCCTTGGCCATTTGCATCTGTTCTCGGCCACCCGATATAACTACCTGACCCGGACAATTTAAATTGGCTATCTGAACCCCTGTCTCTTCACAGATTACCTTTACCTCTCCCAGATCCAATCCAATTACTGCTGCCATACTACCCGGCTTTTTTTGCGCTGCCTCCTCCATAAACTCGCCGCGTTTTCTCGTTAAATAAACCGCGTCTTCAAAACTCAAGGCTCCTGCTGCCACTAAAGCAGAATATTCACCTAAACTTAGACCCGCAACATAACTCGGGGTAAAGGAGGGGGAATTAGAATGCAGGATAAATGCTTTGTAGGCAGCAATACTTACTGTAAGTATCGCCGGCTGGCAATTTTTTGTCTGGGTTAATTCCTCTTGCGGACCTTCAAAACACAATTTAGAAAGGGCAAAGCCCAGTGTTTTATCGGCGGTTATAAAAATTTCTTTGCTTTCGGGAAAGGTCTCATATAAATCTTGGCCCATTCCCACATATTGGCTTCCTTGACCGGCAAATAAATACGCTACCATTTAATCAAACACGCTCCCCACACCAGGCCTGCGCCAAAAGTATCCAAAAGAACTAAATCCCCGCGTTTTATTCTTCCGACCTTTACTGCCTCACAAAGAGCAGTAGCAGTAGAAGCAGAAGAGGTATTACCGTATTTGTCTATATTCAGATAAATTTTATTTTCTGGTATCTTAAGTTTTTTTGCCACTAACTGAATAATCCGGATATTCGCCTGATGCGGAATAAAAAGGTCAATATCTTCACTTTTAAGATTGGCTTTTTTTATCACTTCTGCCGCTGCCTTAGTCATAATGTTAACCGCTAATTTAAATAATTCATTCCCCCGCATCTTTATATAATGCAAGCGCTTATTCACCGTCTCGTGGCTGGCTGGTTGCCTTGAGCCGCCGGCAGGCACCATCAAGAGATCGGCATTTGAGCCATCGCTTCCTAAATAGGTCGCTAAAATCCCTCCGGATTTAACCGCTGCCAGCACACAAGCGCCCGCGCCATCCCCAAATAAAACACAAGTATTTCTGTCTTTCCAATCAGTTATAGAAGATAGAACTTCTGCGCCAATTACCAAGGCATTATTATATACACCTCCCGCAATAAATTGCTGGGCGATGCCTATGCCATAAATAAACCCTGCACAGGCAGCCTGCACATCAAAACAAGCAGCCCGCGGCGCCTCGATCGCCCGTTGCACCAAACAGGCGACAGAAGGAAATGGCATATCCGGGGTGGTCGTGGCGACAATAATTAAATCTATCTCCCCTGGCTTTAAACCAGCATCTACCAAGGCCTCCCTACTGGCTTTAATGGCTAAATCGCTGGTTGCCTCATTTTTGGCAACGATTCTTCTTTCTTTGATACCGGTGCGGGTTGTAATCCATTCGTCAGAGGTATCCACCATCTGGGATAAATCAAAATTGGTTAAGACCTTTTTGGGAAAATACTCGCCTGTACCGATGATGCCGACCTTTCTCATATCTTTTTCATTCCCTCTAAAATTTTATCATTGACCTTGCGTTCCACCTCTTCTGCGGCAAACCTGATGGCATTTTTGACTGCCTTGCTATTGGAACGGCCATGCCCAATCATCACGACGCCGTTTATACCTAAGAGGGGTGCACCGCCATATTCGGCATAATCCACTTTCTTCTTAATTCTTTTAAGACTCTGGCGTAAAAACATTGCTCCCAATTTTCCCATAAAATTGCTCATAATTTCACGCTTTAAAAATATCATCAGGGTCTCGGCTAAACTTTCGGATACCTTTAAGGCAACATTGCCCACAAAACCATCGCAAACAATACAATCGCACTTCCCGCTAAATAAATCCTTTCCCTCTACATTACCAATAAAATTAAGACGTGATTGCTCAAATAAAGCATGGGTCTCTTTCATAAAATCCGTGCCTTTACTTTCCTCTTCCCCGATATTTAAAAGTCCGATACTGGGGTTAGTTTTATTTAAAATATAGCGAGAATAGACATCAGCCATGATGCCGTATTGAACAAGATGGGACGGTTTAGGGTCAATATTTGCTCCCACATCAATAATCAGAGAGATATTTTTTAGATTGGGCACAATAATTGCAATCCCCGGCCGTTCAATACCGGTAAGAAGTCCCAAAGAAAGAGTAGCCGCGCAGGCAACCGCACCGGTATTGCCCGCGCTAAAAAACGCATCTGCCTCGTTTCTTTTCACCAGCTCTATCCCCCTCACAATAGAAGAATCGCGCTTGCGCCTGACACTTAAAGCCGGCGGTTCATCCATTTCAATAACCTCAGAGCTAGGAAAAATTTCAATATGGCTGCCGCTATATTGATTTTTCTTGAGGAGTTTTTCAATAGCCGCCTTATCTCCCACAAGCACAACATCCAAATTAAATTCTTTTACTGCCTGAATTGCGCCATTTATTATCAGTTCTGGCGCATAATCTCCACCCATCGCATCAACGGCAATGCGCATAAGAATTAACGCTCCTTTTTCTTTTTCTCTTTTACTTCAATCTCAACAACCTGCCTACCTCTATAATAACCACAGGCTGGACAGACCTGATGAGGCAACTTAAGTTGTTTGCACTGGGGGCAGGGAACTAAATTTGGAGGAACTAATTTCCAATGCGTGCGGCGTTTTCTACCCCGCATCTTAGAATGTCTTCTTTTAGGTAAAGCCATCGTCTTCTCCTTATATTATAGGTGTACAATTACAGTTACCTTCGTTTAAATTTTTACCGCATTTAGGGCATAAGCCCTTACAGTCAGGCCTGCAGAGAGGATTTAAAGGATAATTTAAAATCAGCTCTTCCCTTATGTCTGGATCTAAATCAATAACTAGTTGGTTTTTCTCTATCAAATAACTCAACCTGAATTTATGCAACAATTCTTTTGAAAATTCTTCTGCGCAGCGACTACAAACGAGCTGCATTCTGGCCCTGAGGGTAACCTCAACCTGGACAACGTTGGTAATTTTGGTGGCAAAGATAGAAACACTAATCGGTTCTTTAAATGTGACTACTTGGGTTGCCAGGTCTAACTCATCAGGGTTTATGTCTTCTTCTTCACTCAAGCCCTCAACAGGAATCTTATTTATGTCTATCTTCATCTATTTAA
>JAMWDD010000070.1 GCA_023818885.1 Candidatus Omnitrophota bacterium
AATATCAAGTGCAGAGGATGGTATTAAACATACTTTCGCTAAATTCTTTGTCTTTAAAATATACTGATATTACGGATGCCCTGGCTTTGGCCATTGCGCATACCCATACGTTGAGGAGTCGTTTATTATGATTGCGCGCATCTGCGGAAAATTAAAAGAAAAGACCGATTATGGCGTTATTTTGGAGGTTAACGGGATATCCTATGAAGTTATGATACCTTCAATAATTTTACAAAGGATAGATGAAAACCTGAAGCCTGACGGAACAATTGAGCTGGTTACCTATCATTATGTTTCTTGTGACCCTTCAAAGAATATACCGGTTTTAATCGGTTTTTTAAATGAAGTGGAAAAAGATTTTTTCCAACAATTTATCACTGTCTCCGGGATCGGTCCGAAAGCAGCGTTAAGGGCGTTGAATCAACCCATCTCTTATATTGCCAAAGCCATCGATGAGGCAGATGTTAAATTTTTACAGTCTCTTCCGGGTATTGGTCAGCAAAGGGCAAGGCACATCATCGCAAAACTACAGGGCAAAGTCGGTAAATTTGGGCTTATTCAAGATGAATTAGTAAGCATAAAACAGAAAGTAAGCCGTACCGACATCGAAGAAGAGGCATTAAGTATTCTGCTTCAATTGCAATACAAAAAACAAGAAGCCACTTCTATGATTAAACAGGCATTAGAAAGAAGGCCAGAAATAGAAACCACCCAGGAGTTGCTTAATGAGGTGTATAGGCAGAGGAAAATAAAATAAAAGAGTGTGCATAAAAAAGCGATGTCCGATATCCCGATTAAGAATATCATTGAGGCCCTACTCTTTACCAGCGATAAGCCCATATTGATTGAACAGATTAAGAGTATCTTTGATGGGGTGGAGCCGAGCAGAATCCGTTCAATCTTAGAAAAATTGAAATCTGAATATGAACAGGATAAACGTGGAATCAGGTTAGAGGAAGTGGCGGGTGGATTTCAGTTTATTACTGCGCCGGAATACGCTCCCTTTATTAAAAAATTTTATAAACAGCGTATTAGGCGGCGCCTGTCTTCTTCTGCCTTAGAGACATTAGCCATTATTGCTTATAAGCAGCCAATAACCAAACTACAGATAGAATCGCTGAGAAATGTAGATGCCACTGCGATCATCCAAGGTCTTTTAGAAAAAGACCTCATCAAGATAGTGGGCAGAAAAGACGCGCCCGGCAGGCCTTTTGTTTATGGCACAACCCGCCAATTCCTGGAGTTTTTCGGCCTCAAATCTTTAGAAGAGTTACCCAAGATGGAAGAATTTAGTCGTGCAGTACCACACAATATCGAGGGGGAGAAAAATGAGCCTCACAACCTTGCGTCGGGAAATCAATAAGATTGATAATCGGATTACCCAGTTATTAAATCAGCGTGCCAGGATTACCTTAAAGATTGGTCAGATTAAAAGCAGGATGGGAAAAAGTATTTACGCCCCGGACAGAGAAGATGAGATTCTCAGGCGTCTTACAAAAAAGAATAAAGGCCCTTTAAGCAAAGATGCGTTATTGGCAATCTACCGTGAGATTATGTCCTCGTCTTTGTCTCTGGAAAAACCACTTAAGATCGCCTATCTAGGGCCGCAAGCGACTTTTACCCATCTGGCAGCACTTAAAAAATTTGGTTCACAGGTGGAATATATCGGCTGTGATAGTATTGCAGATGTGTTTTTGGAGGTTGAGAAGGGATTGGTTGATTATGGCGTTGTGCCAGTGGAGAATTCTATTGAAGGGGCGGTTACGCATACTTTGGATATGTTGGTTGACTCCGACCTTAAAATCTGTAGCCAAATAATTTTAGATATTTCGCATAATCTGTTAGCCAACTGTCCGATGAATAAAATCAAACGGATATATTCTAATCCTCAAGTATTTGGACAGTGTAGATTGTGGCTGGATGAACATCTGCCGCACATTGAAAGGATAGAAGTTTCCAGCACTACCCGCGCTGCTCAGATAGCGGCAAAAGAAAAAGAAAGTGGCTGTATCGCCTCTTTTCTGGCAGCCAAGGTTTATAAACTTAAGATTATTGCCCGTGATATTGAAGACAGCCCCCACAATATTACCCGTTTCTTGGTTATCGGCAATACCGAAGTTCCTCCGACGGGAAATGACCGAACATCCATACTTTTTTCCATAAAAGATAGGGTGGGCGCACTTCATGATATGCTTATACCTTTTAAGAAATATGGTATAAATTTAACCAAGATTGAATCCCGGCCATCTAAAAAGAAACTCTGGGATTACTTTTTCTTTATTGACTTTAATGGCCATTATAAAGACACTAAAGTAAAAAAGGCGTTGCAAGAATTGGAAGATAGATGCAAGTTCCTAAAGGTTTTAGGTTCTTATCCTAAGGGAGAATAGAGAATATGCAGCATCTGATTAGGAAAAATATCTTAGGTCTCTCGCCTTATATACCGGGTAAGCCCATGGAAGAGGTAAAAAGGGAGTTTGGTTTAAAACAGGTTATAAAACTTGCCTCTAATGAGAATCCTCTTGGTCCTTCGCCGAAAGCGGTAGTTGCGGTTAAAAGGGCGCTTAAGCAGATAAACCGCTATCCGGATGGCAGTTGTTTTTATTTAAAAAACGCCTTAGCAAAAAAACTGCGCCTTAAGAAAGAAAATCTTATTTTTGGTAATGGCTCGGATGAACTCATTGACATTATCATCAAGACATTTACGGAAGAGGAGGAAGAAATAATTACTGCAGATATAACCTTTTTAGAATACAGCATTATCTCAAAAGTAAATAATCGTAAGATAATCACCGTCCCCCTTAAGTATTTTAGATATGATTTAGAAGCAATGAAATCCAAGATAAATAAAAAAACCAAACTTATCTTTATCGCCAATCCCAATAATCCGACAGGAACATATGTAAACAAATATGAGGTTTTGGATTTTTTAAAAGATATTCCCCGGCATGTTTTGGTGGTATTTGATGAGGCATACGATTTATTTGTGGATGTAGAGGATTTTCCTAATTCAGTTGAGTGGATAAATAAATATAATGTGATAGTCCTGAAGACCTTTTCCAAGGCAGCTGGTCTGGCGGGGCTGCGTATTGGTTATGCAATTACCAGACCAGAATTTATCCGTTATCTGGAAAAGGTAAGGCAGCCGTTTAATGTGAATTCTCTTGCCCAGGTGGCAGCGCAGGGGGCAATCAGCGACGGAAAATTTTTGATGAAGACACGCCAGCTCGTACTAGCAGGAAAGCAGTATCTTTATGCGGCGCTCGAAAGATTGGGGATGGTTTATGTTCCTACGGTAGCAAATTTCATTTTGATTAACACACCTTTAGATAGTACGGCAATATTTAGAGAGATGCTAAGATGCGGTGTTATTGTGCGCGATATGAAGGAATACGGAATGAAGGATTTTATCCGGGTAACTATTGGTACACAAAGAGAAAATGAAAGGTTTATTAACGTATTGAGAAAGGTGATGAGAAAATGATTATTGTATTAAGACCCGATGCAACAGAGACACAAATCAAACACATCATTGAACGCGTGGAAAAATTAGGACTGAAGCCGATGGTTTCTAAGGGCGTAGAAAGAACGATTATTGGTGTAATCGGACCGGAAGATGTCTTAAGGGTTACGCCTTTGGAGGTTTTTCCAGGCGTTGAGAAAGTAATGCCGGTTTTGGCTCCGTATAAGTTAGTTTCACGGGAGTTCCATCCGCAGGATTCTATTATTGATTTAGGAAAAGGTGCAAAAATTGGGGATAGGCGTATTGTCATAATGGCGGGTCCTTGTGCAGTGGAAAACCGAGATTTATTATTTAAGATTGCCAGAGAGGTAAAGAAGGCAGGGGCGCAAGCTTTGCGTGCGGGCGCATTTAAACCGCGCACCTCGCCTTACAGTTTTCAGGGCTTAGGCGAAGCAGGTCTTAAGTATTTAAAAGAGGTAGGCGATGAGTTAGAAATGGTTACAGTTTCCGAGGTTATGGATCCGCGCGATGTAGAATTGGTTGCCCGCTATGTAGATGTTTTACAGATTGGCGCGCGGAATATGCAGAATTTTAATCTTTTAAAAGAGGTGGGTTCTACCAAAAAGCCCATACTTTTAAAAAGAGGTATGTCTTCTACCATAAAAGAATTGCTTATGTCCGCAGAATACATTCTTTCTGCGGGTAACTTCAATGTTATTCTTTGCGAAAGGGGAATCAGGACATTTGAAGATTTTACCCGTAATACCTTAGATGTGAGCGCAGTTCCGGCAGTAAAGCAGTTGTCGCATTTACCGATTATCATTGACCCCAGTCATGCCGCTGGTCGGTGGGGATTGGTAGCGCCCTTGGCTAAGGCAGGGATTGCCTGCGGTGCGGATGGATTGATTATTGAGGTGCATTCTTCACCGGAAGAAGCATTATCAGATGGGGCGCAGTCATTGTTACCGGAGAGATTTGCGGAACTGATGCAGGAGTTGAAGAAAATCGCCCAGGCAATAGGTAGAGAAATATAACCGTTAAAAAACTTTTAGGGTTTTAGAATTATTAAAATGCGATTATTCAATAAAGTTGGCATTGTCGGCGTTGGCCTAATCGGCGGCTCACTTGCCTTAGGCATAAAAAAGTATAAGCTGGCGAGGAAAATCTTGGGCGTCAGCCGGCATAAAGAATCCATTGCGCGTGCTAAGCATTTAGGCGTCGTAGATGCGGGTTCAATCAATCTTAATATTATTAAGGATGCAGATTTAATCGTTCTCGCCACACCGGTTATGCAACTTATTGAAATCCTGCCAAAGATTTTTAAATTAGCCAAAAAGGGTGCGGTGATTATTGATGTTGCCAGTACAAAAAATAATGTTATCCAGGTGGCTAATAAATTTACTGACAAGGATAAAATTTTTGTAGGTTGTCACCCCTTGGCAGGTTCAGAAAAAAGAGGTGTAGTTAATGCAAGCCCCGATTTATTTAAAAACTCATTGTGCATTATAGTTGCTACAAAGATAAAAAATGCCTCTGTCTTAGAGAGGATTAAGAAACTCTGGCATGCCTTGGGCGCCTTGACTTTAGAACTCTCAGCCAGAGAGCACGATAAGATTCTTGCCTATATCAGCCACCTGCCACATATCGCAGCGTATAGTCTGATGCGGGTAATCCCCATACAATATTTGAAATTCAGCGCACAAGGACTAAAGGATACTACGCGCATTGCCTCGTCTGAGCCGCGATTGTGGGAGGAAATTTTTTTAACCAACCGCCAAGAAATAATTCCCTTAATTAAGAAATACGAATATTCGTTAAGATATTTTAAGTCGCTCTTGGTTAAAAAAGATGCGCGGCGTTTGCGCACATTTCTTAAGGCATCCAAGTACAGACGAGATAAGATTTTATGATTATCGCCATAGATGGTCCTGCGGGCGCAGGCAAAAGCACGGTCGCAAAAATTTTAGCCCAGAGATTGGGCTTTCTTTATATTGATACTGGCGCAATGTATCGGGCGATAACCTTAAAAGCACTTTGGCAAGGTGTGGATTTTAAAAACGAAGAGGCGCTTATTGATATTGCCAAAAATT
>JAMWDD010000071.1 GCA_023818885.1 Candidatus Omnitrophota bacterium
GTAACAATTACTCCTACTTTTGGAGGACAGATTTTTCTGAAGGCGGATAATATTAATGTAAATTCTAACGCGGTTATAGATGCTTATGGAAGCGGTAAACTTCCCCGCTATAGCGAGATATGTATCCACCCCTCAACTTTATCCCGAGATTTATTTTTAGGCGATGGAGTTCCGCAAGAATTTGAGGGTTTAATTTTAAACCAAGATTTTTTTGATACCTTAAAGACAGAGTGGATTTTGGTGGGCGAAGATTTTTTTGATGATGATATAGAAGTCAGTGAATGTATGAGTGGGAATTTTTATATAGGACAACTTAATATAAATCCTGAAAAAGTAAATGCGCTATGGATTTATACTTTAGGAAGGATTCTTAATCAGGATGAAAATTCTTTGCTTATCGCTCCTACCTTAAACATAAATGCCTATGGTTGGGAAAATGGAGATAAGGATGATCCCGCAGAAAGCGCAATCGGCAAGCAAGATAGTCCTTTAAAGATAAAGGTAGAAGAACTTAAACAGGCAACCAGCTACTGGGGGCCTATTTTTAATATAGAAGGTAAAAATAATATATATATTGAAGAAACCGATGGTCTTGAATTAGGCCAAGGCGTGTCAAAAAACTTTTATTTAAAGACAGGTGGGGCGATTACTGATTTTGGAGAAGGGTTGACCTATTATGTTTTAGCCGATGATTTAATCCTCTCGGCGAGTGACGGGATTGGTACCGCCACCAATGCTTTAGAGATCGCCGCAACTAATTTTCAGGTAAAAAACAGTGTTTCCAGAATGATTAACATTGATGATATTAGCGGAGGCGGAAGTTTGACTTTAAAGGTTTTGGATTATGGGCTTAGTTCTTATGCGATAGATAGTGTAGGCGATGTGAAAATTGCCGGCGCCAACATTAAGTTTATTAACTTAGATGGAGATTTTACTTTGGCAGAAGGTAAAACTTTTACGGTTAATGGAAATTTAAGAATCAAGGAAGACGCTGATTTAGACGCTTCCAGAGGCACTGTAGATATAAACGGAGACCTTGAGTTAGAAGGAGGAACCTTTACCGCGCCTAGTGGCAATATGTATATATCCGGCGATTTTATTAAAAGAACGCCTGCTACTTTTGTGCACTCTTTGGGAACCATAATTTTTGATGGCGCGGATACCTCGCAAATTACGGGAGAGAACACTTTTTATAATTTAAAATGCCATACGCCGGCAAAAGAAATTCAGTTTGAAGCGGATAAAACCCAGACTATTTTAAATAATCTGGATATAAAAGGAACATTTAAAAATCCGGTTAAATTGCGTTCTGCTTCTTCGGGCGAGCAATTTATTATTGATAACCGCGGAGAAGAAAACATATTTTATGCGGACGTAAAAGACGCCAGAGCAGTTAACTCTATAACCGCAATTATGTCTTATGACCGCGGTAATAATCTCAACTGGATATTCTTCCCGAAGGTAGATAATTATACAGATATATGGGCTGAATTTGATCCTGATTTAGTCAGCGAATACTCCGGCTTTAATTTATTGTTTATAACCGATATAATCCAACATTTAGAGACCTTATTGCAATATAAGCAGAATCTTCCTTTACTGATTAGCGAGCCGTTACTATTTTATTCTTCTTTATCTGAGAGATAGAAATATCGTTATCTAAATCTAGAAGAATACCGGCACACGGTATCCCCCTTATAACAAAATTAAGATCGTTTCTAAATAACTGTAATGGCCCCATTAGTCAAGAGGTTTTTAAGTTAGAACCGGCTCTTTGTTAACGTTAGTACAGCTCTTGTAAAACTCACTCGGTGTCATGTTATTTAGGCTCTGATGCGGGAAATCCGTGTTATAGTCGGCTATCCACTTGTTAAGCGCGATTTCAAAATCAAACGGTTTATCCCACTCATACGGCCAGACAATGTCCTCTTTGATGGTTCTTAAAACTCGTTTTATTCCCAAGACAGCGCAGTTTCATCATGAATCTCTGGGAAGTCGGTTGGCATCCGTTATCAGAGATTAAAAAGAGCTGCTCTTTGTCAGTGTCTTTGATACCTTGAGGGAACTGGGAGTTTACGGCTTGATTCAACGCCTTAAGCCAATCTTCAGTCCGGGATTGAGGTCCCGAGATTGTAGCCAATAATCTCTTTGGTGAACCAGTCTAGGACAATGGTTAAATACAGCCATCCCCAAGATGCCATCTTGCTCTTGGTCATGTCAATGCCCCAGAAGTGGTTAGGGTATTTCAGCATGAGGTTTAGGTCGTATCGGGCCGCGTTTGGCCTTATTCCTCGTTTCCGGGGTAACCAGAAGGTCTTGCTCTTTCATGAGTCGTTGGATACGTTTCTTATTGACCGGTAGGCCTTGGCGATATTTTAAATACGACCAGACCCTGCGGTAGCCCCAGAGAGGGTGGTCGGTCTTAATTTCTTTGATTTGCTCAAGAATTACGTGTTACGCGCAATTACGCTTTGAGATTTTGTTCTTTTCATAGTTAAAATTCGTTTTTTTAAGCTCAACGGTTAAGTCGCCGATAATCTTTTTAAGCTTCTGATTCTCAAGTTCCAGATGCTGTTCTTTCTTGGTGACGTTCTTAACCTCAAAGGCTTGATGGCCATATTTTAAGAGCTGGTCGCGCCACTGATAATATTGGGTTTGGGCAATCTGGTACTTGGTGCAGAGTTTACTGATTTCAATTTGACCACTTAGGTCTTCAAGGACAATTGTCAGCTTTTGCTGGCTGGTCCAGTGTCGTTTTTCCAGAGAATAGGCCTCCTTTCGGGTTAAACCTATTCTAACTTAAAACACCCTGTTTGTTAATAGGGGTTAGTATATGAACTTACTCCTGCTGAGGCAGCGGGTATGCCTTTACCGGTTTTTAAGTCCAAATGGAAACTCTTTATGCACCTTTTGAAGTAAAAATCCAAATACGAAAGCGAGGTGATAAATTTGGCGCATCCTAAGAAAAACCAAGATCCAAAGCTCTCTCGTATCGAGCAAGAAGCATTTAGAGAAATAGGGAAGGCTTTTGGCATCAAGGTTTACTTTAGCCGCCAAGAGCTTAAAAAGGCTCTAAAAACTCAACCTAAATAGGATTTCAAGGAACTTTTGTCTTTACTTCGGTAGATTTATCTGCTAATCTTGAATTATCCTGCCGAAAGGCATTACTCATATTTCATTTTTGTTGCGAAAGAACCCTATACTAGTTTTTACTTTTTTTAACAACTCGTTCTGAATATGCTTTCTTTTAGACTAATTGTCAAGATATTTTTTAACTAGTATTAACTAATTTTAACTATTTAAACCTCCTAAAGGCGGGCGTGCCCGCACCACGCCCGCCTTTAATTTTTTGTGTCCGTTTTTTGAAAAAATTTGTCTTTTTCTTTCCCCCTCTCCTTATTCGTTTATATTGCCTTGTTGGATAAGGAGAGGGGGCATTTAGGGGGAGAGGTTTAAAAGCCCTCTGCAAGAGTCTGCCTTAGCCCTCTCTGAGAGGGCGTTCCGCCGAAGGCGGACGGCGAAAGGGAGGGCATAAAGCGAGCCCGTATTAAAGATTTTTGGCGAGCGCTACATAATTCGGTTACTCTGCCGAAGGCAGAGGTGGACGAGTCCGAGCAATATATTAAAATAAAATCTCTTGCGGGGCGAGGACACAGCCCCAGCCGAAGGCTGGGGCATAGCCGAATTAGATATCTTTTTTCTTGCAACCGTGGATAGTGTTAGGTAGGATTATAGAGACAGTTTGAAGTGAATTAGAATAGGGGAGCCATTTCAATCGGGTTACGATACTGAGTCTTGTTGTTATAAGCTTGTTGCCAGCGTTATTCGAATAGCAGGACAGAACAAGATTAAAAAAGTTATTCAGTAAAAGCTATAAAGAAAGATTATTCTGCGCCAATTAGTCCTATAGACAACCTGCCAAGTTAAAAGATACAATTATAACTGATTTTTGCACAGACAGGAGGGAGAATTTTCTTAACAAGAGATTATTAAGGATATATCCTTAATATGGATGTTAAGGATATATTCTTATGAGATACACACTGCTACAAAGATTAAGGAAGAGGTTATTTTTTAATTGCGCTGATGTGGCAGAACTTTTTAATATTAAACAAAAATCTGCTTGGGTTTTATGTAACCGTTATGTAAAAAAAGGTATTTTTATCCGCCTTAAAAAAGACACCTACACCTTAGAAGATAACTGGTTAGTATGGCGGGAAGAAGATTTCTTAAAGCTTTCTAATTTTCTGCAGGTGCCTTCCTATATCTCCTTTATGACCGCGCTTTCTTTTTATGAAGTTACCACACAACAACAAAGAAATTTTTTTGAAAGCGCCTGTATAAAACGCACACGTAGATTAAATATAAAGGGAGTTGTCTTTAATTTCTACAAATTAAATCGGAAGTATTATTTTGATTTTATAAAAAAGAATAATATCTTTATTGCTACAAAAGAGAAGGCATTTGTAGATAGTGTTTATCTTTATAGCTTCGGCAAGTATAAACTTGATTTTAACTCTCTGGATTTAGACAAATTAGATAAAAAGTGCATAACACAGATTATCCAAAATTATCCTGACAAAACAAAATCGATTATTAAAAAAATATGCAGAATTTGATTAAACAGGAACAGTTTGAGATTGAGATTTTAAATAAACTAAATAGTAAAGGATTGCTTAGGAGCTTAATTTTTGGTGGAGAGACGATGCTGAGGTTATGTTGGGGACTTAATCGTTTCTCGGTAGATTTAGATTTTTGGGTGGTTAAAAGAATTAATTCTGATAGATTATTTAATGCCGTCAAAAATTGCCTTGCAGAAGATTATTTTATAAAAGATGCGACTAATAAATTTTATACTTTGCTATTTGAGATAAAAACAAAAGTTTATCCACGCAGTCTTAAAATAGAAATCAGAAAAGAGCCCAAGAAAATAAATATAGAACAGGCGATTGCCTATAGTAAATATTCTAATCTTCAAGTTATGGTAAAGACAGTGTCCTTAAAAGATATGATGTATGCAAAAATTAAGGCATTTTTAGAACGGGAAGAGATAAGAGATGCCTTTGATATAGAATTTCTATTTAAAAAAGGTATTCCTTTAGATTGTTCAGAAGAAGATCTTAAAAACCTGCTTAAAACTATAAGAAGTTTAACTAAAAGAGATTATGCTGTGAAATTGGGAGCTTTGTTGGAAGAAAAAGAACGTAATTATTATATAACCAATGGGTTTAAAATTTTAGAGTTAGCCATAAAAGAAAAATTATTTAGATAATTAAGCGAAAATTGAACTTAGGTCTTCCCCAATAATTTTTGCACCCTGCTAAAAAGCTTTAACCAAAAATAAATCTTAAAAATTATTTTTGACTATACGCTAGCCTCTTCAGGAAACTTTGCCTTGCCAAATAACCAGCCCAACGGACTAAACGAAATTAACAGACCTAACGAGGATAACGAAATTAACGGACCCAACCTATTTATTACCATAGACAACCACAAAGTTTAAAGATATAATTACAACTGATATTTGCACGTGGAAGAGGAAGGAGGGAAAA
>JAMWDD010000072.1 GCA_023818885.1 Candidatus Omnitrophota bacterium
TCGTTAAATAAGATTCGCCTCCGGCACCTGAGAGAAAAAAAGGTAAGGCATGCGGAAAATCTGGGACGGCTGATCGTAAAATCGGATAGATTAATCACCCTCATATTGATTTTAAATAATTTTGTCAATATTTGTTTTTCTGTCATTGTCACCGCTATATATATAAATTTGTTTGGTACAAAGTGGGCAGTACCGCTTTCAACCATAACTGTTACATTGTATATTTTGGTTTTTTGCGAGATCACCCCTAAAATCTTTGCCCTTCAGCATTCTGAAAAATTTGCCCTTTTTGTCGCGCCGATAGCAGAATTTTTGGTTAAGAATTTAGAAACTTTTATTATTTTCTTTACCAAGATAAGTAATCTTTTAATTAAGTTATTTGGCGGCACACCTTCTAAACGTTCTCCGCTCATTACAGAAGAGGAACTCCGGCTGATGATTGAGGTAGGCAGGGAAGAAGGTCTTTTAAGCGATGAGGAAAAAAAGATGCTCCAGCGCACCTTTGAATTTGGAGATATTAAGGTGGGCGATGTAATGGTGGCGAAAGAAAAAATAGTGGGGATAGACAGGAGGGCTTCCCAGGAGGAGCTTTTACGGGTAATGGTAGAGGAAGGTCACAGCCGCATTGCAGTTTATGAAAACTCAATAGATAATATTATCGGGATTATATATGTACATGACCTGCTTTATATGCTAAGGGAGGGTTCACTTTTTGTCCTTGATGATTTGATACGGCCGGCTTATTATGTATTACCTTCACTGCGCGTCAATGAGTTGTTACGGGAATTTCAGAGAAAAAAAATTCAGATTGCGATCGTGGTTGATGAAGAGAAAAAAACCTTGGGGCTGGTCACTCTGGAAGACTTGATTGAAGAAATAGTGGGAGATATAGAAGAGGAATTTGTTGACAGATAGGATTATCCGTGGTATTATTCATCCTTAATTGATTTTTAAAGACCGGAAGGAGGAAATTAAATGGCAGAGAAGGCTTATTGTGTAAAGTGTAAGGCAACGAAGGAAATGAAGGATGAACAAAAAGTCACGATGAAGAATAACCGCCTGGCAGTGAAGGGAAAATGTCCTGATTGTGGAACCGCGATGTTTAAAATTCTCGGGAAAAAATAAATGTAAATAATATAAAATCAGCAGATATCCTTTACACCGCAAAACGCAAAAATATCGCGACTTTGCGGTGTAATATTTTTTAAATTTATAATTTTGTATTTTAGTGATTAAGAGGAGGATGATTTAGAATAGAAGCAAAAAAGTTAGCCAAAGTAATTGCAAAAATTGCCAGAGATAAAAAGGCAGAAGACCCGGTAATCCTGGAGATGCTTAAGGTTACCAACTTCTGCGATTATTTTGTTATCTTAAGTGCCTCTTCCTTAAGAAAGGCAGCGGCCATTGCCGAGGCAATTGAAGAAGAACTGGCGAAGGAGAAGATAAATTCTCGCTCTGCACCGGTAGCGGTTCAGAAGGAATCCGGCTGGATACTTCTTGATTTTAGTAGTGTGATTGTACACATATTTTATAAACCCCTGAGAGAATTTTATTGTCTGGAGCACCTTTGGCAGGATGCCCCTCGCTTAAGATTTCGGCTTCCCCCAAGATGAAGAAAAATAGTATCAACCAAGACCTGGTTGCTGCAATCAGGCGTTTTTTAAAAGAAAATCATCGGTCATTAAGATTTGAGGAAGATATTGACTTAGAAGCTCCCCGTTTAAGAAAATTTGGCGACCTTACCAGCCATATCGCCTTTAGATTGGCCGCGAGATTAAAACAAAGACCGCAAGATATTGCCCAACAGTTAGTTAACTATCTTAATAGCCACATAAATAAAACTAAACTTAAAGACAAGATAGAGCATATAAAAGCAGAGAATAACGGCTTCATAAATTTTTTTCTTAAGAAAGAATATTTTTATAAGGAATTGGCGCATATCCTCACTAAAGGTAGTTCCTTCGGCAAGCAGGATATCGGCAAGAATAAAGCCGTATTGATTGAGTTTGTCAGCGCCAATCCTACCGGACCCCTTTCTATTGCCCATGCCCGTCAGGCGGCAGTAGGAGATACACTGGCGCGTATATTGGCGTTTTTAGGTTTTCGGGTAAAAAAAGAATATTATTTAAATGACGAAGGCAAGCAGATAGATATCTTAGGAAATTCCATCTATTTAAGAATGAAAGAATTAAAAGGCGAGAAGATAGAATTTCCCCCAGACGGCTATCAGGGTGAATATATATATGATATTGCTCAGGAAATCCTGAATCGGCAGGAAGGGTTGAAGGAGGGGGGATTAGAAAAATTTTCAGAATACGGCGTAAAATATATTTTAGAAGGTATAAAAAAAGACCTCAAGGATTTCGATGTGGAGTTTGATTATTGGATAAGCCAGAAAAAAATTAGAAAAAGCGGAAAGATTAGAAAGGTTCTGGATTATTTAAGAAAGAAAAAATTTATTTATGATAAAGAAGGAGCGGTTTGGTTTAAATCGACAAACTTTGGCGATGATAAAGACAGGGTAGTGATAAAAAGTGACGGTAGCTACACATATCTTGCGCCGGATATCGCTTATCATCGAGAAAAATATAAGCGCCGCTTTAAATGGTTGATTAATCTCTGGGGTCCGGATCACCATGGTTATATCAATCGTCTTAAAGCAGCGGTTTGCGCTTTAGGTTATAAAAAAGAGAGTTTATCCATAATTATTGTACAATTGGCCACAATATATAAAGAAGGAAAGCCTCTTGTTATGTCTACGCGCCGAGGTCAGTTGATTACCTTAAGAGAAGTATTGGATGAGGTAGGTAAGGATGCGAGTCGTTTCTTTTTGCTGATGCGTAAGACCAGCAGCCATTTAGATTTTGATTTAACCTTAGCCAAACAACAGACGCCAGAAAACCCGGTATTCTACGTCCAATATGCGCATGCGAGAATAAATAGCATTCTGGAGAAAAGCAAGGGAGAATTCGGTCTGCCAAAGGATATTTTAAAAGAAGTGCAAAAAGCAAATTTTCATCTGCTGAAATCAGAAGAGGAATTGCTGCTTTTGCGCACATTAATGCAGTTTCCTTTAGTTTTAAAGACATGTTATGAATCTCTTGAACCGCAGGGCTTGACTGTTTATCTGGGAAACCTTGCCGCAGATTTTCACAAATTTTATGACCTCTATCGCGTATTAAGCGAGGATAGAGAATTAACCAGGGCGCGTTTGGCTTTGTGTCTGGCAACGAAGATGGTCCTGGCTAACGGCCTAAGATTAATCGGGGTATCCGCACCTTTGGAGATGTAATGCAAAGAATCTGGAATATTGCCCAACCCAATCACAAATTACAAAAAGCGCTCTGCCAGGAACTGGGTATCTCACCTATTTTAGCAAATTTACTTATAAATCGTATGATAAAAAATGTAGAAGAGGCAGAACGTTTTTTAAACCCTACCCTGGCATCACTTTTTGACCCTTATCAATTGCCTGATATGCCAAAAGCAGTTGAGCGACTTAAAAGGGCAATTGCAAAAAAAGAAAAAATTTTAATTTTTGGTGATTATGATGTTGACGGCTTGACTGCGGTGGCATTGTTAGAATCGCAATTTTTAAAATTAGGCCTTAAGGCCCTGCATTATATTCCTCACCGGGTTAAAGAAGGGTATGGTTTAAATAAGGAGGCAATAGATTTTGCTTCCCAGCATAATGTAAAGTTACTTCTCACGGTTGATTGCGGCATCAGTAATACCGAAGAAATAGAAGAATTGTGTAGGCGCCACATTGACGTGATTGTTACCGACCACCACGAGGCCAGAGACGAAAGAATTCCAGCTTGTACTGCCGTAATTGACCCAAAACGTTACGATTCGGTCTATCCCTATCGGGATTTAGCCGGCGTAGGGGTGGCATATAAATTAGCCCAATGCATAACCCAAGAAACTCTGGAAGATGAATTAGACCTGGTATTATTGGGAACGGTAGCGGATATGGTGCCTTTAACAGGAGAAAACCGTATCTTGGTAAAGAAGGGTTTGGAATGTTTTTACCGCACTAAAAAAGTAGGCCTTCAGGCGCTTATTGAAGAAAGCGGATTGAAATCCATTTCTACCACTTCCATTAGTTATATTCTGGCTCCTCGCATCAATGCCAGCGGCAGAGTAGATTCGGCCCATTATTCATTGGAATTATTGCTTACCCATTCGGAAAGCCGGGCGAGAGATCTGGCAAAACTGCTTTCCCGACACAATCAGGAACGCCAGCGGTTAGAAAGGAAGATTTTAGAAGAGGCGCAAGATCTAATTGGCAGAGAGGTTAATTTTAAAGAACACAATGTGATTGTCTTGGCAAAAGAGGGCTGGCATCAAGGTGTGTTAGGGATCGTGGCAAGTAAAATTATGGATAGATTTTATCGCCCCACCATCGTTATTTCCTTATCCGATGGTTTATGTCGGGGTTCTTGCCGCTCAATTAAAAACTTCCATATTTTTGATGCACTCTGGGATGCACGAGACCTTTTAGAAAATTTTGGCGGCCATCAACACGCCGCGGGGCTTTCTATCCATCGAGACAAAGTCCCCGAATTTAAACACCGGATTAATCACCTGGCCAAAAAGAGAATGCGCATTGAAGACCTTTTGCCGAGTTTAGAAATAGATATGGAATTGTCTCTTGCGGATTTAAACGAGAAGTTGATTAGAGATATTAAGGCCTTAGAACCCTTTGGATACGGTAATCCGGCCGTTATATTTTATACGCCTGCCTTGAGGTTGAAGGGCTCACCTAAGATATTGAGTAAAGACACGTTAAGATTTTGGTGCACCGACGCCGAATTTACTTATCCGGCAGTGGGATTCGGGATGAGTAGTTTATATAATTCTTTAACCGAAGCAAAAGCGTTTGATTTGATATACACCCCTACTTTGGATGACTGGCAACCGCAAACCATACAGTTGGAAATAAAAGACATACGTTTTTTGAAAAGTTGATTTTAGGCCTTCTGATACTTACCGGTTTTAAGGCATTTTGTACAGATATAGACCCGTTTTGCTTGATTATTGATGAGAATTTTCATCTTGTGAAGATTGGGCAGGAATAATCTTTTTGTTGCGCGCACTATTTTTTCGCCTGTCCCGCCCTTGGCCTTGGCTAAACCTTTGCGCACTACCCTTTTGCCAGTGAGGGGGCCTTTACCACAGACAAAGCATTTTCTTAACATATCTTTTCTCCGTTTTTTGTCAATTGAGTATATCTTAAATTTGACATTTGTCAAGGTAAAATTGGCAAACTAAAAAATACTTGACAAAATTCTATTTTATGCTTATATTTATTATTTACCCATCTTGACATATCCAGCAAGATATATTATACTTAATTATTGTGGATAAAGAGAAAGGATTTTTGACAATTAAGTTTTATTAACTTAAAAAGGACGATAATCGCCGGATAAATTCAGGCGCCGATTATCGTCGGCGCCTTTTTTT
>JAMWDD010000073.1 GCA_023818885.1 Candidatus Omnitrophota bacterium
GCAATTGGTAGTACAGGAGGCATTGGAGATAACATTGTGTTTCTTGGGGTCATACTTATCATGATTGACTCCCATAACGATGGTGATGTCTTGACCTTTGGCCGGAGCAGTAATAATTATCTTTTTTGCTCCTTGATTAATGTGACCAATGGCTTTTTCTTTATCCGTAAAAACTCCCGACGACTCGATTACAATCTCTACGCCTAAATCCTTCCAGGGGATCTCGGCAGGACTTTTAAAACTTAAGACCTTTATTTCTTTTCCATCTATGATTAAGGCATTTTCTTTTACTTCAATCTTTGCCGGCATCTCACCAAAATTGGAATCGTATTTTAAAAGATGTGCCAGAACATTGGTGCCTACGGGAAGGTCGTTTACTGCCACAAAATCAATCTCTTTACTTTTGTAACCGGCACGATAAACTAATCTTCCTATTCTTCCAAAGCCATTAATCCCTACCCTTACTGCCATTTCCGTTACACTCCTTTCTTATTTTTCTATTCCTTTTAAATATTGTGCCGCTAATTCCGGCGGCGTCGGCACTAAATAAAAACCGCTTCCCCATTCAAAACCGGCCACGCGCGTCAGTTTTGGCATAAATTCAATATGCCAGTGATAACTTTCTTGTGTCTCGCCATTAATTGGTGAGGTGTGGATAATAAAATTATATGCTGGACTGGGAAGCACATTCTTAACCCGGCTAATCACCTCTTTTAAGGTATTGGCCAAACTCGGAATCTCTTCCCTTAAGAGGTGGCAAAAATGACCATTATGCTTTTTGGGTAAAATCCATATTTCAAAAGGAAACCTTGAAATAAAAGGACAGAAGGCCATAAAATATTTATCTTCTATAATTATTCTTTCCTTATCTTGTGCTTCCTGTCTTAAAATATCACAGAAGATGCAACGTTCACGATATTCGAAATATTCCTGAGCACCTATAAGCTCTTCGTGAACATTTTTCGGAATCATCGGGAGCGCAATAATCTGTGTATGCGGATGCTCCAAAGACGCACCGGCAGAAGGACCGTAGTTTTTAAAAAGCATGATATATTTAAAACGCTTATCTTTTGTAAGATCAATTATGCGCCGGCACCACATCTCAATAACGCGTTCAATCTCTTCATTTAATAAATCAGATATATCTTTATGATGATAGGGAGATTCAATCACTACCTCATGTGCACCTATACCGGTTGACATATCATAAATACCCACACCCTGACGCTGAAGCTCTCCTTCAATCCTTAAGGCAGGGAATTTATTCGGAACTACCCGTACCTGCCAGCCCGGAGTGTTAGGTTGAGTTTTAGGATCCCTGATTGCCTCTATCTCAGGAGGAGTAAGTGCTTCGTTACCGTAACAAAACGGACATTCACCCAATCGCCAGATATGCTCTTCCCTTTCATAATCCTGGGGTCTTAAGGGATGCCCTGAATTTACAATTACCCATCTTCCCACAATCGGATCGCGTCTTAAATCAGACATTTTAAATTTGTATCTCCCTTAAAAACTTTGCACCGTCTTCTGGTGGCAAAGGACAGATGTAAAAGCCAGTTCCCCATTCAAAACCGGCCACGCGGGTGAGGCGCGGCATAATCTCAATATGCCAGTGATAATCATAATCAATAGTCCTCCAGTAACCTGCCTTCGTAGGTCGCCTAAAAGGCGCAGTATGTAAAATAAAATTATATGGCGGATCATTCAAACCCTTCTTGAGCCGCGAAAGAACTTGTTTTATTATATAGGCAAGATTAAGCCGCATCGGCATATCTAATGAAGTAAAATCGCAGGAATGCTTTTTAGGTAAAACCCACATTTCAAAAGGGAATCTTGCGGCAAAAGGGCAGATAGCGATAAAGCCCTCCGTCTCAATTATAAGTCTATCTTTTTGTTCTATCTCCTGCTTGATAAGGTCGCAAAAGATACATCGTTCATGATATTCGTAATATGCATGCGCACCGACTAATTCTTCTTTTACCCTTTTGGGATTAACCGGAGTGGCAATGAGTTGGGAGCGAGAATGTTTTACCCTCCCCCCTCCGGCAATCCAGCCGTAATTTTTAAAAACAAGTACATACTTAAAACGCTTATCCTTCTCCAAATCCACAATCCTATCAATATAAGCAGTAAAGACACTGGCAATATCTGCTTCGCTTAAGTCGCACAAATTAGCAATATGCTGAGGGGTTTCAATGATTATCTCATGAGCGCCTATGCCATTCATCATATCATAGATACCTTTGCCGCGACGGTCAAGGTCTCCCTCTATTCTTAAAAATGGGGCGATGCTGGGAACAACTCTTACCTTCCATCCCGGACTATTAGCCGCAGTATGGCGGGGCCGGATAGAGTATATTTCTGGCGGCGTCTTAAATTCAAAGCCTTCGCAAAAAGGACATTCTCCCTCTGGAGGACCTTCTTGCACCGTCGCAAATTGGTCTGGTCGCTTTGCACGTTCAGTAGATATGATTACCCATCGGCCGATAATGGGGTCTTTTCTTAACTCAGGCATATGGCTGAATTATAACATAAAAAAATTATATTACAAGATTTTTTAAAAAATGTTTTTGCTGAAGTTGTAAATACGCCTCTTCTACTGTAAAATCTTTAAGACAATCATGAATCAAGCACTTATTATATTTAAAACCACGATAACAAGGCCTGCACTTAAGGTTATCTTTGAATAAGGCGATGGCATTTTCGCTTCGGGGATAAGGACCGTAGACATCGGGGTCAACCGGACCATAAATAGCGATCAAAGGTATATCTTGACTTCTGGCAATATGCACCATACCGCCGTCATTACCCAGAAATAATCTTGCCCTCTTTATAATCGCGGCACTTGTATTTAAATCTGTTTTACCCATCAAATTAATTGCCTTCTTTTTTATTCCCATCTTTAATCTCTCACCAATCGGCTCTTCCTCTTCAGTACCCAAAATAACCACTACATCAAAATAAAAGTCCTCTCCCAGTTTATTTATGAGACAGATGAAATTTTCTATTGGCCATTGTTTAAGATAAGCGTCTTTGCCCCACGATGAACCCGAGCCCGGCACCACGGCAATTATCTTCTCATTATTTTCTATCCCAGAGGCATTTAATATCTCACCTGCCTTCTTTTCTGCGTCAAGAGGAATATAATATTGTAGATGCTTATCCTCTACTTTTACCCCCAAAAATTTACCCAATTGAGAATAGAATTCCACAACATGCATCCCTTGAAATCCTTCCGGCGGCAAAAATAAATTGTAGTTTAAATATTTTCCCCTACCTCGGTGATTAAAACCGATGCGTTTAGGGATACGCAAAGCTGCCAACCAGCGGCCATATTCTTTTCTTAAAGATAGGTCAATCAAACAATCGTACCTACGTTCTTTCAATCTTAAATACAATTTTCTTTTCTCTATCCAGGTCTTTATTCTACCTTGCTTTTTCCATTTATCTTTGTCCACAACAAATATTTCATTTATTGCGGGATTATTTTGTAAAATTTCCTGAGTGCGCGAACCAATAATTACATCAATACATTCCGGCGAAAGTTGTTTTTTAAGCGCTTTGAGCAACGGAGTCATAAATAGACAATCGCCAATTCCATAAGGATGAATGACAAGTATTTTCATAGAAGATTTTTTAAACGTTCTCTCAATAACTTTCTTTCTTCTTCAAGAAGTTGCTTTTGCTCTCCATCCAGATTAAAAGATTGATTCCGATAAATTTCAACCAGCTTATCGGATAAATTATCAAAACTAACGACATGGGCTAATCTATTTTTAAAGAGCAATTTATGGAAGCGGGCATATTTATAATAAATTTTTTTACCCAATTTAAGAATAACTATTCTTTTGCCCGCGTTTATTGGCTCAGAAATCATGGAGACACTTTCCTCAGTGGCAATCATAATTTTACATAAACCAATAAGGCCAGAAACCAAATTAGTCGCACTCTCTTTATTAGCAGGGACAAAAAATGCACAGCAATCCATCTTATCAAGTTTTACCTTTAACTCATTTTCATAATCCACGGGTGTACGGCGACAGGTAGTAGCGATAAAGTCAATATCCAAAATCCTGCAGGCCTTGATTATTTCATCTAAGGCCACATTCATGTTTTTTCTATTGAAAAGATATTTTTTTGCATCTCCGCCGATCAAAATACCGATACCTATCCTCTCTGGTCTTTTGAGTTGTCTTTTTAAATTAGCCGTCTCTTTCTGAATAAGTTCGTTATCGAAAGGCGAAAGAGCCAAAATAGTACTTAATACATTTTTACCGCAAATAGTTCGGTCGTGCTGCGGCACAATGATAAGGTCAAAATGAAAAAGGTTAAAAGGGAAAGGCGGATTCATCAGGGAAATTTTTTTGGATTTGTATATTTTAGAAAGTAATAGGGCCAAAGGGATAGTGCTTGAGCCAACAGAAATTATAATATCGGGCCTGATTTCTTTTATGTCTTTAATCGTTTCCTCAGAAATAAAATTATTTAGAAAAGGTATATTTTTATAGGTAAAGAAATATATTAAAGGAGATAAAAAGGCGAAGAGCTTTTCGCTAAATCTGGATTTAAACTTCAGTTGTATTTTTCTAATACCGGGCTCGGTGTCGATACCAGAAGTCACAATAACAGTGACTAATTCTTTAATTAAAGCCCGGCCCTGATTTTGATGTCCGGCTTTGGTATCGCTTAACAAAAGAATTTCTTTTTTCATCTTTATATAAACTTATCGCCGATATTTAATTTATGCCCCTGTAAAAAGTCATATGCAGACATTGCCTTGCCTGATTCAAGCTGAAGTTTGATTATAAGCAAATTTTGCTGTCCCGTCTTAACCAGTATACCTTCCTTTGATAAGTTTATTATTGTGCCTGGCTCTGCTTCAGATACCATCTGGTGATTTACCACTGCCTCCCATATCTTAAGAATTTTATTTTTATAATGCGTGAAAGCACCCGGCCAAACTAAGCAACCGCGGATAAGATTATAAATATCCCGCGCTGGTTTCTTCCAGTCAATTAAACCGTCTTCTTTTTTAAGTAAAGGTGCAAAGCTAACCACCGCTTCATCCTGCGGAACTAAATTATATTTATTATTGGCAATTAAATCTATTGCTTCTAAAAGCATTTCACTGCCTAAATGCGAAAGTTTCTGGGAAAGAGTGATATTTGTATCGGTATTGTCTATGGGAATTTTTTTCTGAAGGATTATCTCCCCAGCATCCATATATTGATTCATCTTAATTATACTTATCCCAGTTTCTTTTTCGCCTTTAATAATTGCCCAGTTTATGGGGGCGGCACCGCGGTATTTCGGCAACAATGAAGCATGCAAGTTTATGGCAA
>JAMWDD010000074.1 GCA_023818885.1 Candidatus Omnitrophota bacterium
CTTATAGCAATAGGCGTTTGGAGTTCCACAAGCTCATTATCGGATCTTTGCTCTGAATTATACTCACCAACATATTTAAAATCCGCAAGCAATTCACTTAATCCTAATGAAATTGTATATTCGCTTTTATGCTCTTTAAGACAATTTGCTATTTCCTTAAAAATATTCTCTTGTTTACATGCGAAGTAAATCCTAAAGTAAGGGTCTCTCAAAAATTCGGTTCTAATCTGCGTTCTAGGTTCATGGTATTTACTACTGCAAAGAGTCCAGCAACCTCCTTTCGTATTTATAAGATTTATCCCCATCCTAACTTTCTTCACTGGTTTTACAATCTTAACGGCGATTTTACACTTATCAAAAGAAAAGATATCCAAATACTCCTCTTTGCCAGCCCCATAAACAGCCCCTAAAACTCCTGCTATAGTAGAAGGAGGGGGGAAGGAAAAAGTAAGCGGTGACGAAGTTGTGTAAAACTTACGAAAATGTCCGTAATCTCCCCAGATATCAAATACAAGCACTTTCATATAACACAACTTCAGAAGTTAAGGTCTTCTACTTTAAAACCGTTCAAGACATCCCTTATTTTTACATCCTCTCCATCCTTTATGAAAGCGGCTCTATTATCCACTTTTAGTTGTATCTTTTCAATTTCGTCTTTATGATCGGCCAACGCTTTCATCAGATTTGTAATATCAATTTTCACTTCCGAAATATTTCTAATCTCTTTATCATTATTTTTTGTTGAATTAAGGGAGATTCGTTTATCAAGCTCACCGATATAAAAATTGTTTCCTTTCTTATAAATTATCTGAACTAATAACCTTGGTACCTGACCAAATTTTGAGCCTGATATCAAATTTTTTGTCCCATTCCAAATACCCTCAAGCATTAAAGAAACATCTTCTTCTGTTAATTTTGTTTCCTTCGCGGCATTTTCATTAACAATCCCATAGAAAACTATAAGGGAATAGGGAAGAATATACCGTTCTGTAAATGTACTTTGAGTCATTCCTTCTTTTGACGGCATAACGGTTGTACCCTTCACATAAGTAAGATCAACCTTGTGTAACGACCTGCCATATTTAAATTGCACAGGGCCTGTCCATGTTATTGGCGGAGTGCCTCGTTGTCCTTTTGCTTCTTCCTCTTCTTTTTTCTCTTCTTTTTTAGATTTTTTTCCTTTCAAACAAATGGTCGCCCCAAAAAGCCTTAAATCAATATATTTAGTCTTCAGTTTCTCCGTATCCTCTAATGTTCTAATATCTTCTTCCTCAATTCTTTCTTCTCGTGTTTTCTGTTGTCCGTCATTCTTAACAATTTCCTTTATAAATATTTCATCTTTTTTGTTTTTGAAATTAATCAGATAATCTCTGATGGTTCTTTTCAATCTCACATCCGTAACAATATTTATTCCTGTTTCCTCGTCAATCCTTGGCTTGTTTTCATCTATCGGGTCACCATTAGGATTCGCATCTGTAACATCATAAAGAAACAATATCTCTGACCTATTTTTTATTAATTCTGACATAGCTATTCCTCCTTTTCGTTGCTTTTTAGATAAACGATGTCTCTGATGTCATCTACTAAATTCATTCCGCAGGCGAAATAAAAGTTTATTTCATCTGTTGTCATCTTCCAGCCCTCACCTGCCTCAAGAAGACATTTTGAAGCCTCAGAGGCAATTAATCTCTTGCTCTTATCAAAGGAGCCATACTCCTCAAGTTTATTTTGCACCTTAGGCAAAATAGCCTTAATATCCTTTTCATTTAATTTTAATCCTTTAAGATATTTCATAAATGGTCTTGCATTTCTATCCGCCCATTGTTTATTCAAAAGTAATTGGGTAAGCACTCCTAATAAGAATATCCCTCTTTTGGCAGGAGTTCCAAATGATTTTTCAAACTTTTTAAACACGGTATCAAATATACTCTCTTCCATATTTACCTCCTCAAAAGTTATTATACCAAGTTTTTCAAAAAATATTGTATCCATTAATGCATCTTTTACTACCTTTGACATAAAATATCCATCACTTATAAATTCCTTGCGTATAGTTGCCATATAAAATTTTAGAAGGAAAGAAAAATCAAGTCTTCGTCCTTTAAAAACACTATCCACTATCTCAAGAAAATATTTGTTAAGATCACTTTCCCTTTTACCTTCGCTCGATTTATAGAAGAATGTCCTAATCGCGCCAAAAGTAAAACCTTTATCAGAGTCATTATTAAAGATTCTATCAATATAATCTTTTGCCTCAAAAATCTTTTTAATCCTGTAAGGGAATATATCTTCAATTAACAATAAAATCCTTTCTGCGCTTTGTTCTCTACTAAGGAACAAAAAATTAAAAGTTAGTATATCCTTCTCGTCCCCCAGTATTTTAAGAATCTCATTGTTATCGCTAGTTATTCTCTTTTTCACCCTCTCCTTTAAAGCAACTATTTTTTTTGAATCTGATAAGATGTTAATTATCTCTGCATTAACATTTACATCCCCTAAAATCAGTTTTGGGATAAGTAGATATCTAAGTCCGTAGAATCCGAAACTAAGATTATTTTCGATGAACTTCCGCCCTTCTTCTAATTCAAGCTTACATTCAAGGCAGACAGGAAAATTCTTCCATGCAAGTTTTTCATTAAATCCTCCTATTACGAATCCAGGCTTATCTATAGTGTAGAATTTAAAAACACCAAAATCTCCAGATACCGATTCCTTTCTAACTCCGCAGACAGAACAAACTTTATCACTTGCAGAAATGCTACCCGCTTTTTGGGCCTCAATTCGCTTAAGAGATTCTTTGAATACATCAAAGTCTCCGATATATTTCCATTCGTTATCTTGTTTGACCTTTATTGTTAAAAGTTTACCTTCTTTTTTGTCTATGTCTTTAATGCAGGTCTGTATTTCTTTAATGATTTTATCTTCATTATCAGAAAGAATTTTTTTGATGTTCCCCAAAAAGTTTTCTTTTTCTTCTGAGCCATACTTTTCAAACCATTTTTTTATTTTTCCTTCAAAGGTTTTTCTTATTTGGGATTCAAGCTTTTTGTAAGTTTCCCCTTCTTCACCTCTCTTCTGCTTCACATTAGGAATATTCGCAACAGGTGTTGGATTGGGTCCTTGAGAAACGCCGCCCCTAAAAAGGTATCTCTGTATTTTTACAGAATCATATTCTTCTAAGTCGATGCCTTCAAATGCATTCTTCTCAATGTTAACCTTGATAAGAATCACTTTCCCGCGCATTCCAAATGGCTCTTTGATGAGAATATCTAACTCATCTTTCTTATCTTTATTTATTTGCCATCTTCCTATTTCTCTTATTGCAGAAAGCATATTACATTCCTCTAAAACGGTTTTAAGCAGTCTTTCTCCTGCCTAGCAAAACACATACTTATTTTAATTTACCCGATGCGTAGAATCATAGGGATGTTTCTATTTTCTTCGGCCTTGTTCTCTTAAGTCCTTTATTTATTATAATTCTTACTAGCTAGATAGAAACGTCTCCTAATTTTGCTAAAAATCCAATCTATCTTTATTTTCAAGATAAGGCCTTAAAACCGGGGGGATAACAATGGAGCCATCTTTTTGTTGATAATTTTCCAAGAGTGCAATGAAGGTGCGCGCTAAAGCCACGCCTGAGCCATTTAAGGTATGCACAAAATTTAACTTTTTGCTTTCTTTTTCTCTAAAGCGGATGTTTGCCCGGCGCGCCTGAAAGGCCTCAAAATTAGAACAACTGGAGACCTCCAGCCATGCGTCTTGGCCAGGGGCATAGGCCTCAATATCATAGCATTTGGCCGCAGCAAAACTTAAGTCCTGGGTAGAAAGGATCTTTACCCGATAAGGCAAACCTAAAAGCTGAAGCACGGTTTCGGCATTATTCAGCAATTTTTCCAACTCATCATAAGAATTTTGTGGCTTGACAAATTTCACCAACTCTACTTTGTCAAATTGGTGGACGCGGATTAAGCCCTTGGTGTCCTTGCCATAAGAACCTGCCTCGCGCCGAAAGCAGGCAGTATAGGCAGTGTAATAAATGGGAAGTTGGTCTTCCTCTAAAATCTCATCCTGAAAGATATTGGTAACCGGCACTTCTGCCGTCGGAATTAAAAACAGGTCATCATCTTTTAAACGATACATATCCTCTTCTAACTTTGGGAGTTGACCGGTACCAGTCATGGAACGCCGGTTCACCAAAAAAGGCGGAAAAATCTCGGTATAGCCGTGTTTTTGGGTGTGTAAATCCAGCATAAAATTTATAAGCGCGCGTTCTAATTTCGCACCCCAGTCCTTATAAAGTACGAAATTAGCTCCGGTAATCTTGGCGGCACGGGAAAAATCCACAATATCAAGGTGTTGGCAGAGTTCCATATGCGAAAGCGGCCTAAAATCAAACTGACGGATTTCGCCCCAAGTACGCACGATTTTGGCTTTATCCGGCTCACCCACCGGAACCGAAGGATGGGGAATATTGGGAATGGTAAGGAGTAATTTATTTATCTGGGCTTCTAAATTTTTTAATTCTGCTTCGCGCTGGTCGATCTCTGCCGAAATGACTTTCATCGCGGCGATTTTTTCTTTGACCTCTTTTTTTTCCTTTAAAAGCAAAGAAATTTCGTCATTGGTCTTATTCTGCTGGCTGCGCAAATTCTCTACTTCCAGCAGGATTTTACGGCGGGAATTATCTATTTCCATCAGGTTATCCAGATTTAAATTAAAATTACGCTTCTTAAGCGCATCTTTTACTGTCTGTAAGTTTTCTCTAATAAATTTTATATCTAACATATTTATCCCTTGATTACACCCAGAGGCCGCATCCGACAGACGCGTTTAGAGATCCCGGCATTATGCACCGCATCCACAACATCATTTACATCTTTATATGCCGAAGGCGCTTCTTCTATCACTGTGCCATGGCCAGAGGCCCTGACGGTAATCCCTTTTGCCTCCAATTCCTTCATCAACGTACTATAATTTAGCGTCCTCGTCGCTTCAGCCCTTGACTTTAGACGACCTGCGCCGTGACACGTTGAGCCAAAAGTCTCTTCTTCCGCTTTTTTGGTCCCGACGAGTAAATAAGAATTCCTGCCCATATCTCCGGGAATGATTACGGGTTGACCGATTTTTTTGTATCTTTCCGGAAGCGCCGGATGCCCCGGGCCAAAGGCGCGCGT
>JAMWDD010000075.1 GCA_023818885.1 Candidatus Omnitrophota bacterium
CAGCGGCATTTATATTTAAATCTCCTTCGGCAGAAAAAAACTGGTTATCTGATAAGGAAAGTGGGCTATCTATGGTTATACTGCCGGCTAAATTGGCAAAACCAATAAAATAGTCATTCTCATCCGGGTCTTTGCAGTTAAGATCATATTTGGTAGGAGTATAAGTTACCCCGCTTGATTTATAATCATTGATATATATACTTCCTTCTTCTGCTTCAGCGATTAAATTACCGCTACCCAAAGAAATATCCAGAAAAGGATAGTAAAACTGTTCTACCTCTGTTAATTCTTCAGATTCTGGCACGTCTCCGATATTTTCTGCAGCGGTCAGGGTAATTTTATTGGCTTCAATTAAAGTAGGGATATCTTCTATCTTGACTTCGCCTGTAAATGTACTATCATCTAAAATAGAACCATCTCTTGCAGTAATCTCTACCTCATCGGCTTTAATACTTCTGATAGTAATATCGCCATCGCCGGCTTCAATCGTAATGTCGCCAGTACCTGCATCTAAATTGCCTAAAGTTATGCTTCCTTCTGCATTAAGCTCGATATTGCCATTATTGGTTGTGATTTTATCACTTGTATCCGCAAAAACAATATCTCCTCCTGCCTGTAAACTAAACTTATACCCTGATTGTGTTGCCATACTTAAAATCCCATCAGAAAGGTTTTCTAAAGTAATGTCATTGGTAGCCATAAGAATAATGTTTTGATTGCCCTGTTGTGCTTCAAGCCATTCTTCACCTACGGTCTCATCGCCAGTTTCATTGGGGTCGTATCCATCACCTGAAGCATCATTTATAATACTTATATTAGTGGGATCAAAAAGCAGTGTTCCATAAGGGGCATAGATACTTCCGTCAATTTTTAATCTTCCCAAAGAAGAGACCTCAATAAAGCCGTAAGGCGAATATAAATCAGAATAGCAAGAAAGCAGAGTCGCCCTAGTTGAATTTAACTTTATTTTTCCTCCTTTATTACCCTCTCCTTCGGTAGTAATTTTCCCATTATTAATTACTGTGCCTTCTGCTCCTAAAAGTTTTATATTGTTGCCTTCTACCACGATTTTTTCTGCTTCAATAAAAGGTATATTAGACGATGCACCCATACCGTTTAATATACTATCGCCATTTTCATTGATTTTACCTAAAGAAAAATTAATCAAGCCGTTGCCGCTTATATCTAAAACCGCTTCTCTGCAACCAGCGATTTCCACCTGTCCTAAAGGTGCCTCAATTACGCCATCTTGTAAGATAAATGGAGAGATTAAAGCCAAGTATCCGCCTTCTTTTATTTTAATCTCACCTTGATTGATAACCGCGGCAAGGGGAAATTGCGGATTTTGATAAAAAAGATACTTGCCAGAAAGAAAATCTGTATCAGAAATATCTAAAGTAGAAGCAACCAAACCCTTGACATCTATTTTTGCGCCTCTGCCAAATAAGATACCGTTTGGATTAATCAAGAATATCTGGCCATTGGCAAGAAGGTTGCCAAAAATCTCAGAAGGTAAATTTCCGGTTACGCGGTTTAGAGCAACTGCCAAAGGACTGGGCTGAAAAAATTGCACGGTTTCTTGTGGGGCAACTGAAAAACTCTGCCAATTAATGATTGCCTTTTCTTGATTTTGGTGAATATTAAGAGTATTTTCATCTACCCTATTAATATCTGCGATACCCTCTTGCAGGTAGGCTTTCTCTGGCAAAGCAAAAGAGAAAGAAAAACTAATAACAATGAATAAGAAAATTAAGAAAGTAATTAAAATTATTCTCATCAAATTCTCCTTTTTATCAAAAATGTTTTACTGCTTGGACATACCAGGTATTATTATAATCCGTAGACGGCTCTTTTTCTCCCAGCGGGAAGCCGCAATCGACGCGGATATAAAAATCTTTGTTAAAATTAAACCTAAATCCGAAACCTGCGCCGGTTAAATATTCGTTTTTTGCCTCATCCAAAGAAGGCCTTTTTAAAAATATACCTCCGTGGTCAATAAAAAATGCAAATTGCATTATTTCGCTTAAAACATCATTAGTGAAAGGGATCTTTGCTTTAAGAAACGCGGGTTTAACCCTTAACTCCGCACTTACATTATACCCATAATCCCCTAGATATTCCGAAAGCGGATAACCGCGCACTGAATCCGGGCCGCCTAAAGAAAATTGCTCGGCAGCAACCAGATTGTCAAAGGCAAATTGACTGTCAGCTTTTAAAATCAAGAAAGAAAAATTATTAATTTTCTGTGTGCGATTAAAATCAAAGGTTAATTTAGTAAACCTTCCTCCAGTATTTTCGCGGCTGGCTAAAGGGTCATCGTCATTTTTCATACCACCTAAGATACCCGAAAAACCCTGATTAAGATATAGTGAAATAAAATTTGTTCCCATGAGATTATCCGTATGCCAAGAAGTAAATCCTGCCCTTAAAACCCTTAGAGAATCTTGACTTGTTTTTATCCCCAGCTGATAATCGCGCAACTTTTTATAATCAAAAGCTATCTCCAAATCTAAACTGGTAATTGTTCTTTTTATAAATGGATAGGTAAAATAAACACTGTAAATATCGGCTTTTCCTTTGGGAGAGAGAATTTTAAATTCCTTTCCTGCTTCATAATCCATATTCGCATAAGAAAAACCGAAGCGAAGACCATTATAATTTAGCGGAACACTGTAATTGAACCGATGATAAAGGATGCTCTCTATTAATGGCGTGCCGGTAACCGCTCTTAAAGAAAGAATATCGCCTCTACCTAAAATATTGCCCCAGTCAAAATTTAGCCCAATGCGGTGTTCAGAAATATAGCGGGAACCAAAATTGTTATAGTCAATATAACCCCTTAGCGGAAAGGCGTCATCAATCTTTAAAAATAAATCGGTTATACCCGCTTGCGAAGTTGGCCTTAAATACGCCTTAAGATTCAATTTAACTTGCTCGTCTAAAATAAGTAACGGCCGTTCTAAGTCATGATAGGAAACTATGCCTTTTTCTTTAATCCTTTCTAAATATCCAAGGATAAATTTATCTTTATAGAAACGATTTCCTTCAATCTCAATCTTTCCAATCCTCCCTTCAATCACGCTGATCCAAACAACTCCTTCTTTGACATCCTGCGGGGGGATATAAGCATAAGAAAGAAAATAACCTCTTTTAAGATATTCTTTAGTAATCAGACGCGCTATTTCTTTTATTTGGGCAAGGGTTAAGTATTTGCCTTCGTAAGGTAAAACTAATTTCTTGAGTAGGGTTGTAGGTAAAGCGGTATTGCCTCTAAATTCAAAACGAATAACCTTTATCTTTTCTGTGGTTATTTTTTCTTCCGAAAGAGAAGGGGTTATTTCAAAAGAAGGTTTTTCTTTTTTAGCAGGCGGTGGTGTGGTTTCCTCTATCGACCTCTCTACCCTCCCGGCCTTTTCCCGATAAGGAATCTGGGCGGTAATATAGGAAGGTAAAAGAAGAATAAAAAAGAGTAAAAATAAAAATATACGCACCTTAAGATAATTATGAATTTTGTTTATCAAGCTATTACAAAACAAATACGCTACTATTTGAAAAAATATTTATTCCCTAATTCTATAATTCGTATATGGTTACGCACAACGTCTATGATTTCTATGATTTCCAGGATATTTTGTTTAAGTACACATTTTATCATATGTGGCGTATTATAGCTGTTACAATAGCAATTTTACGTCTACTCCCTGATAAGTCAAGATATTTTTCGGTAGCTCAGCTGGGTTAGTCGGGGACAGTTCTATCACAACTCTTTACATTGCATAGGTTTATTTAGAAACGGTCTTAATTTTTCAGATGACAAAACAGAGTAAAATCAAAGCGCATATACGGTTAATCAATGCCCGGAAATTCTTATATAAGACAAAAACAATCATGCCTAAATAACACAAAAGACTTAAAAAATGCACCAAGGCTAAAATACTCATCTTGCCCTGCTAACCCTTTGTTATCGGCTGCTAAATAAAAACTTTAAAAAGGCAACCGGCTTTTTAGGAAAAAAACGCGGAACACTCTTTTTATAAACAAGGTAATCTTCCTTAAAATATTTTATAATGTCTTTTTCTTCTTCCTGCGCCAGAATTGAAATAGCCACAATATTTACTGCCACGCTCGCCAAACTGGTAAAAGAGCCCTTGATGAAAAATATGCCGATAGCAAAATATAACCAAGTCGTATAAACTGGATGCCGGATAAACCCGAAAATCTGGGACCTCACCAGCCTTGCTTCCTGCGGAAAGTAAGAATAGACAAAACTCAGGCGGTCCATCCCAAATACCGCCTCAATTTTGAATAAAAGCAAGCATACCACCACCAACATAATAACTCCAAATATTGAGAAAGGAAACAAATGAAACGCCCTCTCTCCGGGAACCCACAAAGGCATGCTGGCTGCGCTCCACCATAAAGCGGCGTAAGGCAAAAGGAACCTTAAGGCCGCTACTCTGTATGCTGACTTTCCGTATTGCCTCAGGTACTTCTCTCTTTGCCCGATAAAGCCAAGTTTAGCCAGTAAAAAACATACCGCCCATAAGCCGCAGTTTATAGCAACAGCGGTTAAAATAAAATGCCTGCTTAAAATTATTAATATTGAGCCCAAAAACATGATTGACGCGCCTGCGACGGCTATAGGCAGCTCAAACCTGAGGCAGGCCTCGGTCAGGTCTTTAAATTGCATATACGCCGCCCATTGCCGGAAGCCGGTTTCTCCGCCTTTAAAGATAATCCAAGTATTTAAAATATCCTTTATGGTTTTCGCCATATCATTGCTCTTAAAAAAGAATAATAACATTTTTGCGCCAGATTTGCCATAAATTTTTTATTTACTTTTAAATCATAACACCTTTGTTATAATATAGTTGTGATGAAAAAATCGGTATTTAAGCCCGCGGAAGACCTGTTTTCAGCCGTTAGCGCATACAACCTGCGTTGCAGGCGGACCCGCGCGGCGAAAACTTCATAAAAAATAAAAATTTGGCAAGGCAAAAAATATGAAAAATCCCTGGGATGGAAAATGGTTTAAAGTAAATCACTGCTCGCGGATTTAATAGTAACAGCAAAGCGCTTGCCATGGGCTCTCTAAAGCATGCTTCGGTAAAAAACTTTTGCGAAAGCCCAAAAAAACTGTTTTGTC
>JAMWDD010000005.1 GCA_023818885.1 Candidatus Omnitrophota bacterium
ATGCCCTGCTCATCAAGGCCAGTATGGGCCTGACCAACATCCGCGAACTCAAACGCCTGCTGGGAGTAATTGTGGCTTTTATCACCAAGACCCTGCATACTAAAAACGCAGCGATTTATCTTTTTGACAAGGAAGAGCAGGTTTATAAACTGGAATCAGTCAGGTATAGAGCTATTTTTCACGGTATAACTCCTCTTGAACCTAAAGACCCATTGATTAAGATGTTAAAAGAAACCCGAGAGCCCCTTGTTTTAGAAGAAATCAAGGCCGGACCCGTGGATGTAGAAACCAATGAGATTATCGCCCAGATGAAGAATTTATCCAGCGCGGTAATCATCCCCAGTTTTATTGAGGAGACCCTCTTGGGATTCCTGGCATTGGCGGAGAAGAAGAGCGGTGATGTCTATACCCGCAATGACCTGGAAGTTTTATCTGTGCTTTCTAATCAGGCTGCCCTGGCTATTGAAAACGCCATCTTTTATGAAGAGCAGGGTAAAACCCTTGCCCAGCAGTTTCAGGAGCACCGTCTGCGCTCTTTAGGTAAAATGGGCTCGGGTATCGGACATCAGATCAACAACCGTTTTAACGCTATCTCTGTAATTGCCAGTGTCTGCCAGGCGCTTGATTTAGAGGACCTAAAGAAAACCGAACTGCGTCCAGAACAAAAAGTACTGATAGAAAAAATTGAAGATGCGTTTAAAAAGGTAATTGCAGAGGCACTCCGGGGTGGAAATATTGCCAAAAATTTAACTCAGTTTTCCCGTCTCCAGCAGGATTTTAGGACAGTAAATTTAGATGAGGTTTTTCAGGGCACTTTGAATTTGCTTTCTTGTAAGTTTAACCCCCAAGAAATCAATTTAAGCTTAGATTATCCCACAGACAATGCTTGCGTCTGGGGTAACATCGCACTTTTACAAGATGTTTTTTTTAATCTTTTAGATAATGCCCGAGATGCCTGTTTTTTAAAACAGGAAAAAATAAAAGAAGGGATATTCGACCTCAATTCCTATCAGCCCAAAGTAAGCATTAGGGTTCAGCGCAAAGATAATTTTTATCATATTGAAGTAGAAGACAATGGCATCGGTATGAGCGAAGACGAACTGGAACAACTCTTTATCCCCTTTTTTACTACCAAAGCCACTTCGCAAAAAGGCACTGGGCTGGGTCTATCCATCATCAAAAAAATCATTGATGCCCATAAAGGGACTATCCGCGTAGCTTCCCAATATGGCAACGGCACAACTTTTACTATAACTTTGCCAATTGCAAATTGTTAAGAGATAATTGATAGCCATTGTTTGATGTAATTTTTCTTGACATCGTAACTTTTTGATGGTATTGTAGTTAGCAATATTATCGGAGGAGCGATGACGAAGAAAGATATAGTCCTTAAGGTTGCAGACGAGACCGGTTTTAAACAGATTGATGTAAAAAAGGTGGTGCAGAAAACCTTTGATTGCATTGTGGACGCACTTAGCCGTGGGGAAAAAATTGAACTGCGCAATTTTGGTGTATTTAAAATAAAACAAAGGCGCAGCCGCACCGGCAGGAATCCCCGTACTGGCCAAAGTGTTCCAGTTCCACCGCGCAAAGTCGTGGTTTTTAAATCTGGCTTAGATATGAAAGAAAGGATAAAATAGCTTTTCTTTAAATCGCTTTCCTATATGGCATCTACCTTATTACCTGTCTGTAATACGAATCTTAATCTGATTAAAAGTGTAATTTCCAGATGTTAAAAAAAGTTTTGGGAACAAGGGATATCCTCCCCGAAGAAATAGACCTCTGGCAGGAGATAGAGAATTCCAGCCGTTTCGTGTTTTCTCTTTATGGTTATAAAGAGATTCGCACACCAATAATAGAAGACATATCTTTATTTAATCGTTCGTTAGGAGATTCTACCGAGATAGTCCAGAAACAAATGTTTGAGATTAAGCGCGAGAAAGAAATATATGTTTTAAGACCAGAGGCAACTGCATCTATTGTACGCGCCTATCTAGAAAATAACCTGGATAAAAAAGATGATTTTTTAAAACTCTATTACATTGGTCCGATGTTTCGCGCAGAGCGGCCACAAAAAGGACGGCTGCGGCAGTTTCATCATATTGGCTGCGAGGCAATCGGTTCTTTAAATCCCTATCTAGATGCTGAGATTATTTCTTTGGCAAAAAGATTGCTGGATACTTTTAATATCAAAGGATATGAGATTAAAATAAATAGTTTGGGCTGTAGCGATGATAAGAGAAAATTAGCCGAGATTCTAAAAAAGGATTTAGAGGATAAACTTTCTTTGTTGTGCGTGGACTGTCAGGACCGTTACCAGCGCAATGTTTTTCGCATTCTTGATTGTAAAAATGAATCCTGTCGCAAGGTTGTCGTGGCCCTTAATTTAAGTGATAAATACCTCTGTAAGGATTGCCTTACGCATTTTGAGAGCGTTAAGATTCACCTTGAACGACTTAAAGTTAAATATAAAATTGCCCCTTATTTAGTAAGGGGCCTAGATTATTATACGCGCACTGTCTTTGAGATTACGCATAAAGATTTAGGCAGTCAGGATGCTATTGGGGCAGGTGGAAGATATGATAATTTGATAAAACAATTGGGTGGGAAAGATACGCCGGCAATGGGTTTTGCTTTTGGGGCTGAACGTTTGATATTGGTCAAAAAACCAGAAGCAAGAAGCCAGAGACTAGAAAGAAAATTAACCTATATTATTACCTTGGGCAAAAAAGCAGAAACTGAAGGTTTTATCCTCTTGGACAGATTACGTCAGGCCGAAATAGCAGCGGATATGGATTATCGGGAAAGGTCAATAAAAGGTCAGATGCGTCGGGCAGATGCATTAATGAGCAGATTTACAGTGATTATTGGTGAAGATGAATTGGAAAAAGGCATGGTGGGATTAAAAGATATGGTTTCAGGCGAGCAGAGAGAAGTAAAGACACAGGATTTAATCGGATATTTAAAAAAGAAAAGTTAAAGATGCTATACACCCATACCTGCGGAGAGTTAAAGGCGAAAGATATTGGCAAAGAAGTAACGCTTTGCGGCTGGGTACAGGCAAGGCGTGACCATGGAAAATTAATTTTTATTGATATCCGGGATAGATATGGCATCACCCAGGTTGTCTTTATCCCTAAGTCCGCAACTGCCGCATACAAGAAGGCGCAGGATTTAAGGAATGAATTTGTGATTTTGGTTAAGGGTGTAGTTAACCGGCGACCAAAGGGTACCGAGAATCCAAAACTTTCCACCGGTGAAATTGAGGTAGAGGCAAGGGAATTGGAGATTTTGAATCCTGCCAAGACACCGCCGTTTGAGATTGATGATAACATTGAGGTGGGAGAAGAAAGCCGGCTCAAATATAGATATCTTGACTTAAGAAGAAAAAGGGTTTTTGAAAATTTCATTTTGAGGCATCGGCTTTATAAATTAGTAAGGAATTTTTTGGACAAAGAGGGCTTTATTGAGGCAGAGACACCGATGCTTACCAAATCTACTCCTGAGGGCGCGCGGGATTATCTTGTCCCCTCGCGGCTAAACCCGGGCCAATTTTATGCCCTTCCACAGTCGCCGCAGTTATTTAAGCAGATTTTGATGGTCGCGGGTATTGAAAAATATTTTCAGATTGCCAAGTGTTTCCGGGACGAGGACTTGCGCGCTGACCGCCAGCCGGAATTCACACAACTGGATTTAGAGATGTCGTTTATAGAGGAAAACGATATTTTTGAGTTGAGCGAAAAATTAATGAAAGAAATTTTCAAAGAAATCAAAGGTATTGAGATTAAAATTCCATTTATACGCCTCAGTTATAATGAGGCAATATCAAAATACAATTCTGACAAGCCGGATTTAAGGAAAGAGTTAAAAGAAGATTTTGCTTTTGTCTGGATTGTGGATTTTCCGCTTTTTAAATATAATCCGGAAGAAAAACGATGGGAGAGCGAACACCATCCTTTTACTGCTCCACGGCCGCAGGATATAGCATTATTAGATAACGTCTCTTTAGATAAGGTAAAGGCGCGTTCTTACGACCTGGTATTAAATGGACAAGAAATCGGCTCAGGTTCCATCAGGATTCATAATCAAGAATTACAGCGGAAGATATTTAAGATTATTGGTTTAGATGAGGAGGAAGCGAGAAAAAGATTCGGGTTTTTATTAGAGGCATTTGAATATGGAGCTCCGCCGCATGGGGGAATTGCCTTTGGTTTAGATAGATTTTTGGCGATTTTGGCGCAAGAGGAAAGCATCCGAGAAGTAATTGCCTTTCCCAAAACACAAAAGGCATTCTGTCCTTTAACTGGAGCCCCATCCGATGTGGATGAGCAGCAGTTGGAGGAATTAAATATAACGGTAAAAAGAAAAAAGGAGGAATGAGGTGCGACAAAAAATTTTAGCAGTAATGGTGGGATTAATTTTTGTAGTGTTAAGTTTAGCCGGCTGCACAGTAAGAACCTATAAATTGACCAAGGAAAGGGTTGACCAGGACCTGACCGTGGGTAATCGCGGTTATATTCAAGGAACTCCTGCGCCAATCCCGGAAACAAAAAGAAGGCCGACGCGGGAAATGCAGGTGGTAGAAGTGGAATTGGGCTTTCCGGCAAAAGCAAAAAAAACCAAAACTTCCACTCAAACTCAGACCGTCCCAGCGACGGTAACTGCGCAACCAAGCGGAGAAACATCCCTTGAAAATGTCGTTCGCTCACAGGCCTATACTGTTGAGAAGGGCGATACATTGCAGAAGATTTCTCAGAAATTTTTTGGCACGACCAAAAAATGGTATAAGATTTATCAAGCAAATCAGCATATTTTAAAGAGTCCGGATAAGATTTATCCGGGTCAGGTGATTAATATACCGGCGGAATAGGATTTTTGTGATGGAGATATGGAAAAGATAATTAGATTAGAAAACCGTAACCAACTGCAATCTCTTTTTGGTCGGCACGATGAAAACATAAAACTTATTGAAGAAGCCTTTCGGGTGAAAGTAATCAGCCGCGGGGAAGAACTCAAGGTAAATGGCGCAAAGGCCAATGTTGAAAAAGCACTTACGCTTATAGGTAATTTATTGAAAGCGATAAAAGAAGGCCAGCAGCATATTTCTAAAGAAGATCTGCATTATATGATTAAAGATTCTAAGAGCAAAGCGGTCTTCAAGCCCAAAAAGACAGAAGAGGCAGTGCTATATTTTGAAGGAAAACCCATTGGCCCAAAGACCAGAGGCCAGCGTGAATATGTGGAGGCAATCAAAAATTATGACATTGTCTTTAGCATCGGTCCGGCAGGAACGGGTAAGACCTATCTGGCCATGGCGATGGCTGTGGAGGCGTTAAAAAATGCCAAGGTCAGGCGCATCATTCTTACCCGACCCGCTATCGAGGCAGGAGAATCTTTGGGATTTTTACCCGGCGACCTGGAGGAAAAAATCTCACCTTACCTAAGACCTTTATACGATGCCTTGTATGATATGATGGATACCGACCGGATAGAGAAATATTTAGAGACCGGGATTATCGAAGTTGCGCCTTTGGCGTATATGCGGGGAAGGACTTTAAACGATGCCTTTATAATCTTAGATGAGGCGCAGAATTGCACTGCCGAGCAGATGAAGATGTTTCTGACGCGTTTAGGCTTTGATTCTAAGGCAGTTATTACGGGTGATATTACCCAAAGCGACCTGCCGGGAGGAAAACCCATTGGACTCCTGCAGGCACAGGAACTATTGAAAGACATTGAGGGCATAAAATTTGTTTATTTTACCGGAGCAGATGTGGTCAGGCACGAACTCGTCCAGAAAATAATTGAGGCATATCAAAAGGCCTAAATAAATCTTCCCCCAAACGATTGATTTATGAAAAACAAAATTAAAATAATTGTGAGTATAATTATACTTTTTGTGGCTGCCTATATTTTAAAGTTAAATCTTATTGTCCCTTTTGTTTTAAGTTCAATTTTTGTTTTTTTAAAAATCGCCTCGGCGTTTCCTCCACAAAGAAAATACAATATCCTCTATCCCAGTTTACTTTTTGTAATTATGCTGGCAGTCAGCATCCTCTTTCTTAATTACAATATAAGTGCTTTATTTATTCCTTTTTCCGTAATGCCGATGCTTTTGACTATCCTTTTTGGAGATTTAGTGCTTGCCTTTTTGTTTACGGTTGGCTTTAGCATAACGTTTATGTCTTTATCAATCTTGTTCCTTTCGGCAGAAGCGGGATTTACTTTTGGCGCCTTAGCTTTAGTTAGCGGCATGACAGCAAGTCTATTTGTATACAAGGCGCGCCGCAGATCCACGATACTACGGGCAGGGTTATTAGTGGGTTTGGTGCAGTTATTTTGTTTTTACGTTCTTGAGCGCTTCAGCTTTTATTCCTGGAAGACTTACGTCTTGATTTTTTTAAATGGCGTCATCTCGGGTATAATAACTTTGCCCTTGCTTTTACTTTTTGAATATCTGTTTGGGGTAGTAACTAATCTGAGTTTGTTGGAGCTTTCCGATACGCGAGATAATCCTCTTTTGCGTCAGATGATTATTAAGGCACCAGGCACATATCATCATTCTTTGATTGTGGGTAATTTATCCGAGGCGGCGGCGGAGGCAATCGGAGCCAATGCGCTTTTAGCCAGGGTGGGTTCTTATTATCATGATATAGGAAAGATTGAGAAGGCAGAATATTTTATCGAAAATCAATATACCCAAGACAGTTCTCATGAGGCACTTGCACCTTCAATGAGTAAACTTATCGTGATGAACCATGTTAAGGAAGGATTGGATTTAGCCAAAAAATACAAATTGAATCCGGCAATCGCTGATTTTATTGCCCAGCATCATGGAACGGGTTTGGTCTATTATTTTTACCGTCGGGCCTTGGAAGAATCGGATTTAGAAGGAGAGGTAAAGGAAGATACTTATCGCTATCCCGGCCCAAAGCCAAGGACAAAAGAAACCGCAATAGTGCTTTTGGCGGATTCAGTAGAGGCCGCCTCGCGCGCCTTAAAAACTCCCACCCGTGCCAAGATAGAAGAACTGGTGCACAAAATCATAAACAATAAATTTATTGATGGCCAGTTAGACGAATGTGAATTGACCTTGAAGGACTTAGAGATTATTTCCAATACATTTATCCGCATCTTAAATAGTATTTACCATGTCCGTGTGACTTATCCTGAGAACCCAGAGTGAAGATTCAAATAAAGAATCTTAAAAGAAATTTTCTTGTCCCGTCGCAAGAGATAAAAAGGGCTGTTCATAAAACCCTGCAATATGAAGGCAGACCTTTATCCGCAGGAATAAATATTATTTTTGTTTCTGACGGAAGGATTAGGGAACTGAATAAAAAATTTTTGAAGGTAGACCAGCCTACAGACGTCCTTGTTTTTGATTTGGGGAGCGAGAAAGATATAGTTATCTCGGTAGATACGGCAGTTAGGCAGGCCAAATATTACAGGACTTCATTACAATATGAATTATGTTTTTATGTGATTCACGGAGTTTTACATCTTCTGGGTTATGATGACAAGTTAGCCAGACAACGGCGGATTATGCAGGAGAGGGCTAAAAAAATTATAAAGGGCTTAACCGATGCCAATTAATAAAACGCAGGCCTTGGTCTTAAGAACTTTTGATTTTCGTGAGACCAGTCTTATCGTCTCCTTTTACACAAAGGACTTTGGTAAGATTCACGGAATTCTAAAAGGCATCCGGACAGAACCCGATAAATTCGCCAGTACCTTAGAGCCATTCTCGCACAATGAGATAATTTTCTATCAGAAAAAAAATGCGGGATTACACCTGGTGAGTGCCTGCGATTTAAAAAATAATTTTTTATCCTTAAGAAATGATATGTATAGGTTCGGACATGCCAGTTTTATGATGGAACTTTTGGATGCCTTGACGCCGTTAGAAGATAAAAATGAAGCCATCTTTGATTTAACTATGGAGTGTCTTTCACATATGGATATGAATATTAACTATGAAAAGATCCCCACTATTTACAAGATAAAAATTCTTTCTTTGTCCGGCTTTAAGCCGCATTTAAACTCCTGTGTCTGCTGTAATGATAGGATTCTTTCCCAATCTAAATTTAGTAATTATCTGGGCGGTTTGTTATGTCCGAGGTGTTTTAAAAAAGATGTAAAAGCAACTTTGATATTTAGAGGCACCGTTGCCTCCATATCATATATTGAGAAAAATGACCTGAGCAATAACTTGCGTTTAGGCCTTAATCCCCAGATAAAACGCGAACTGGACAATCTGTTAAATTCTTTTATTGAATTTCACCTTGAGAAAAAATTAAAGACCCAAAGGGTATTGCCTTATTTAGAAAATGTTTTAGAAAAAGTTTAATCCAGCGCCGGCTTTAAGGCTGGCCTTGGGAAGCGAGGCGGAGGTTTTTTATGAAAATAGTAGTCGTAGGCCCCGGGGCAATGGGGTGTTTGCTGGGCGCTTATTTAACTAAATCTAAAGAAGAGGTGTGGCTTTTGGATAAAGATAAAGAAAGGGCAGATAAGATTAGACAGCAAGGCATAGTTATAGAAGGGATATCCGGAGAATGGCAGGCAAAGATTGGCGTTACTGTAGATGCCTCTGAGATTAAGAATGCAGATTTAATTATCATCTGCGTTAAGTCTTATGATACAAAAGAAGCAGTTCGTTCAATCAAACCATTATTAGGTGAAGAAACGACTGTGCTTACCCTGCAGAATGGCATTGGTAATGTGGAGATAATCAGCGAGGTTACAGGACAAGATAAGGTAGTTGCGGGAACCACCAGCCAAGGCGCCACTTTGTTGGGTCCAGGGCATATCCGCCATGCCGGGAAAGGAGAGACGGTTATTGGCAAACTGGATGGAAAGATTACCAGCCAGATGCGCGCAATCCGGGAATTATTTAATCAAGTGGGATTGGAGACAAAGATATCGCGGGATATAAAGGGATTACTCTGGTCAAAGTTAATTATCAATGTGGGCATAAACGCCCTTAGCGCAATTACCCGGCTTAATAATGGAAGATTGATTGAGTTGGAAACCACACGCGGAATTTTAAGAGAGGCAGTGAATGAGGCAGTTAAGGTAGCCAAGAAAAAACGGATTAAACTTATTTATGACGACCCTTTGGCAAAGGTAGAAGCGGTATGTGAAGCAACCAGCCAGAACGTATCGAGCATGCTCCAGGATGTTTTGCGTAAAAAGCGCACAGAAGTAGATTTTATTAATGGTGTGATTGTGCGTCAGGCGCAAGGGCTGGGTATGTCGGCAGTGGTAAATTCGGTTTTGCTTAATCTGGTGAAGACCATTGAATCCAGTTATGCCTGGCAGGTTCAGGGATGAAAAGGATAATTGGCGTTAGCGTTAGCTTATTATTGCTTATTTTTGTATTTTTTTTAATTTTTAAATCTCCGTCTGAAAAAAACAATATAGAATTTACGCCGCCAGACATAAATATAACAAAAACCTTAGAAGAAGCCCGCTCTTTATTAAAGATGAGAAAAGATAACTCTGCCTTATCTGAATTTGAGAAAATCCTCATTAAAGAGCCAATGAATCAAGAGGCATTATGGGGTAAGGCGGAAGTTTTAAGGAGAAAACATAAATATAGAGAATCAGAGAGGATTTTAGAAGAGATATTGAAGCAAAATCCTCAACATGCACCCAGTTTAATTAGTTTGGGCTATATAAAGTATCATGACGATAAACTGGCGCAGGCGATGGAGATAGCGAAAAACTTACTGAACCAGGAGATGGATACAGAAAATAAGGCCCTGTTGCATCTATTGATAGGCAGTATAAATGCCCGCCGGTCGTCAAAAGGTGGTTTATTTAGCAAGCTCTCCTATGGAACGCAGATAAAAAATTATTTTCTTAAGGCGGTATCTTTAGCGCCGGATTTATCTGAGACGCATTTGGGCCTGGGTTCTTTTTATCTTATGGCGCCCAAGATTGCAGGTGGAAATTTAGATAAGGCAATTGAGGAATTAGAATATGCAGTTATGCTTACGCCGGATTTTGCTACTGCCAATGCACGTTTAGCACAGGCGTATAAAAAGAAAGGGGATTTGGCTAAATTCCAGCATTATTTACAGCGGGCAAGGGAACTTGATCCGGATAATGAAGTAGTGGCAGAGATAGAGCGGCAAGCGCTTAAATGAAAATTTGGATAATCTGCTTATCGCTTTTTCTTAATTTTAATAGTTTGATTTGGCCAGATAATATGTCAAGAGATAGAAGGGATTCAGAGAGCCCTTATGGGGTTTTAGATTTTTTTGCCTGGTCAGAAGGCCTGAACAACGATTTTTATGACCACGAAAAAATTTCTACTGCCATTAAGTTGATGAAAGAGGCGGGAGTTGCTTTTGTCAGAATAGACCTTCTCTGGGCGGATATCGAACCAGAGGAAAACAGATTCGTTTTTACAAAATACGATTATATTGTGGATGAACTTTGGAATAACGGTATTAAGATTTTAGCTATATTAGGGTACAACCGTTCTCGGCAAGAAGATAGATGGAGATGTGCCCCTGAACCAGAAATGTTTAGCCGTTACGCGGGGGCTACCGTAGGGCACTATAAAGATAAAATAAAATACTGGGAAATCTGGAATGAGCCGGATAGCGAATTCTACTGGCAGCCGCAGGATGGCCTGAAGCATTATTCAGAGCTACTTAAGAAAACCTATCGGGCAATAAAATCGGTAGATCCCACGGCAAAAGTGTTGATGGGAGGTTTGAGCAAGGACTTTGAAAAAAATTTACGCGCTTTATATAATTATGGCTGTAAGGACTATTTTGATATCGTTAATATCCATCCTTTTGTCAATCCTCTGCTTCCTCGGGCCTTGGAGGTTTTGTATGCGCTTTATCATGAGACGCATTATGTAATACAACACCATGGCGATATACATAAGGAGATTTGGTTTACCGAAATTGGCTGTCCCGGTCATAACGAGCCAACTGAATGGTGGTTAGGTGAGGGGCCGTCGGAAGTAACACAGGCACGTTGGGTTGAGACGGTATATAGAGAGCCACTCAAATGGCCCGGGGTTAAGAAGATATTCTGGGCTTTTTTTCGCGATACACCGGCTCATTGGGGCAACGGCATAGATTATTTTGGCCTGGTGCATACGGATTTTAGTAAGAAACCAGCGTTTGAGGCATATAAGAAGGCAGCGGTTGCCAGAGAGGGAATTTAGGAGAAGATGGACAATTTAGCGGTGGCGAAGATTTTCTTAAAGATTGCCAAGATATTGGAGATAAAATCCGAGAATCCTTTTCGGATTCGCGCTTACGAACGCGCCGCAAGAAACATTGAAAGTCTTAGCGAGGATATTTCCGATTTGATTAAAGAAGATAGATTAAGACAGATTCCCGGCATCGGCGAAGATTTGGCCAGCAAAATCAAAGAAATCGTGAATACAGGAAAACTTAAATTTTTACAGGAATTAGAAAAGACCGTTCCCCCAGGGCTACTGGAATTATTAGAGATACCTTCCATCGGGCCTAAAACCGCCACCCAGCTTTATAAGGAATTAAAGATTAAAAATATAAAAGATTTAGAAAAGGCGATTGAGGAAAATAAATTAATTGGTCTATTCGGGATAAGGGAAAAAACTGTGGAAAATATAAAACGCGGCATTGAGATTTATAAAAGGGGCAGGGAACGTATGCTTCTTTCTATTGCCCAGTCAACCGCGGATGAGTTTATAGATAAACTAAAGAAACTGCCTGAGGTAAAAAAGATTAGTCCTGCGGGGAGCTTGCGTCGGCAGAAAGATACGGTGCGCGATATAGACATCCTGGTTGTTTCAGAAAAACCAGAGAAAGTAATGGATGTATTTACTCGCCTTCCTCAGGTAAAAACTGTTTTAGTCAGTGGACAGACAAAGTCTTCCGTTTTAACCAGGGATGATATTCAGGTGGACCTACGCGTGGTGGAAGAAAAGTCCTTTGGCGCAGCGCTTTTTTATTTTACCGGCTCAAAGAATTTTAATATCAAAATAAGGCAGATAGCGATTAAAAAGGGATATAAACTTAATGAATACGGTTTGTTTTTAGAAAAAGGGAAAAAAGAGGAATTTATTGCCGGTAGAAGCGAAGAAGAGATATTTAAGAAACTTAATCTGTCTTATATCGTTCCAGAGTTAAGAGAAGATACCGGAGAAATAGAATTGGCCTTAAAAAATAAATTACCCGAATTAATTACATTGAAAGATATCAAAGGGGATTTACACGTGCATTCAAAATGGTCAGATGGCGCGCACTCCATAGATGAATTAGCCAAAGCCGCAATAAAGATGGGTTATAGTTATATTGCGATTACCGACCATTCACAAGGGCTAAAAGTTGCCGGCGGTCTTAGTCCGCAAGAACTAAGGAAAAAAAGACAGGAGATTGATAAGATAAATAAAGGGCTTAAGAATTTTAGAGTTCTTTATGGTACGGAAGTAGATATTGATTCAGAAGGCAACCTTGATTACCCCGATGAAATCTTAAAGGAATTTGAGATTATAGTAGCAGCAATACATACGGGTTTTAAGCAATCTAAAGAGCAACTGACGATGCGGCTTATAAAGGCAGCGCAAAATAGATTTGTGCATATTATTGCCCATCCCAGCGGCCGCCTCTGGGGTGTGCGGCCGTCCTATGAATTGAATTGGGATGAACTTTTCAAGGTCTGTCGCGATAACAATACATATTTAGAAATAAATTCCTTCCCCCATCGCCTGGACCTAAACGACCAGAACTGTAAGTTAGCCAAAGAAGCCGGCTTAAAGATGGCAATTACAACGGATGCCCATACCCTTGACCAACTTTATTATATGAAATTGGGCATTTCAGTAGCAAGGCGCGGCTGGCTATCTAAGAAAGACGTGCTTAATACGCTTGGGGTTGATGAATTATTAAAAGTAATAAAAAAATGAAATCACAGATGAGGCAATGCGCCATCCTTGGGATTTTACTTTGGTTTGTGGCTGTTTTTATCTGCGGATGTAACCCAAGACTACCGCAAAAAGAAATGCGTTTTTTAATGGGAACGGTTGTAGAGGTTACCTCATCCGACAGAAGGGCAGCAGAGATTGTATTTGGTGAGATTTCCCGGATAGAAAATCTTTTAAGTAAATATAAAGAATATAGCGAGATTTCACAGCTTAATAAAAAAGGGAGATTGAAGGTAAGTCCGGAGACCTTATATATTATAAAGAAAGCAAAGGAACTTTATGAGTTGAGCGGTGGTGTATTTGACATTACAGTGGCGCCACTTTTAGATGTCTGGGGTTTTAGCCAGCGGCAGTATCGTATACCACCGGAGCGCGAAATTAAAAATACGCTTAAATTAGTCGGTAGTGAGAAGATAATCATTGACGATAAAAAAAATGAAATAAGATTTAAGATAAAAGGGATGAGTTTAGATTTGGGCGCAATTGCCAAGGGTTATGCCGTTGATTGCGCAATAAAAAAATTAAAAGAGGCAGGTGTAAAAAGCGCTTTGGTAAATGCTGGCGGAGATATGTATTGTCTGAGCAATAAAGATGGAAGGCCTTGGAGAATTGCTATAAAGAATCCGCGTGGTGAAGGATTTACCGATTATCTGGAGTTAAGTGATAAAGCTGTTGCTACCAGCGGAGATTACGAGCAGTTTTTTATAGCAGAGGGAAGAAGGTTTAGCCATATCTTTAATCCTAAAACAGGCTATCCTGCCGATGCCAAGGTCGTTTCCGTTACAGTGGTGGCAGACGATTGCCTGACCGCAGATGCCTTAGCCACTGCGATTTTTGTTTTGGGAAAAGATAAGGCAGCACCGTTGCTTAAAAAATTCGCGGGAGTTGAGGCGAGGATTATTGAATGAAATTTTTAACCCAGTATCTTTGGTTTAATACCCAGAAAAAAAGAGAATTTATCAATATTACCCCCCAGATAGAAGAATTGGTGAGGAAAAGCGGAGTAAAAGAAGGACTTTGTCTGGTCAATGCGATGCATATAACCGCCAGTGTCTTTATTAATGACGATGAGGAAGGATTGCATCAGGATTTTGAGAAGTGGTTGGAAAGATTAGCGCCACAAGAACCCCTGTCAAATTATAAACATAACTTAACCGGCGAAGACAATGCAGACGCGCATTTAAAACGCACAATTATGGGTAGAGAAGTAGTGGTAGCAATAACAAATGGCAAATTAGATTTTGGGCCTTGGGAGCAAATTTTTTACGGCGAGTTTGATGGTCAGCGCAGAAAACGCGTATTGGTAAAAATTATAGGAGATTAGTTATGAAGATGACGATACAAGATATTTTGGCTTTAAAAGGCAGGCGTAAAATTACTATGCTCACTGCTTATGATTATCCCTTGGCTTCTTTGATAGATCAGGCAGGTATTGATGTGATTCTGGTGGGAGATTCTTTGGCCAATGTGGTTTTGGGTTTAGAATCTACTACCCAGGTAGGAATGTCGGAAATGCTCCACCATGCCAAGGCAGTGAGGCGGGCAGTAAAAAATGCCTTGGTTGTTGGCGATATGCCTTATGAGGCGTATCAACTAAATATTCCTCAGGCGGTGGATAATGCGCGTCGATTTATTGAAGAAGCAAAATGTGATGCTATAAAATTAGAGTGGTTTGATAAATGTTTAGAGGTTACCGAAGAAATTATTAAGGCCAAAATTCCGGTTATGGGTCATATCGGCCTGACTCCCCAGACGGCGGATAAATTAGGTGGTTTTAAAGTGCAAGGAAAAGATGCTGAGACCGCCAAAAAACTTATTACGCAGGCGCAAAGATTAGAAGATTTAGGCTGTTTTTCCATAGTGTTAGAATGTGTTCCTGACCGCCTTGCGGAGATAATTACAAAAAAAATAAAAATTCCCACTATTGGCATTGGCGCAGGGTCTTTTTGTGATGGGCAGGTTTTAGTCATTCATGACTTACTTGGTCTTTTTGAAAGATTTAAACCTAAGTTTGTGAAGCAATACATAAATTTATCACCGTTAATAAAGAAGGCAATTGAAGAATACAAAACAGAAGTCATTTCCGGGAAATTTCCTGCAAAAGAGCATAGTTTTACTATTAAAGGAGAAGAACTGGAAAAATTAAAATCATAAGAAAATGAATTTATCGGATTTCTTGACAAATTCTGAATTTTAAGATAATGTTAATATCCTATGGCAGGATTTGAATTAGATAAAATAGTATCACTTTGCAAGCGCCGGGGATTTATCTTTTCCGGTTCAGATATTTATGGAGGCCTGGCCAATACCTGGGATTATGGCCCCTATGGTGTAGAGCTTAAAAACAATGTAAAGGCCGCCTGGTGGAAGGCAGTGGTATATCGTCGCGAGGATATCTTGGGTATGGATGCGGGAATTTTGATGCATGCCAAAGTATGGGAGGCCTCCGGCCATGTAAAAAGTTTTTTTGATTTAAAGAGTGACTGTAAGTCCTGTAAAAAACGTTTCAAAACCGTGGATTTAAAGGATAAATCTCGGTGTCCGGAATGCGGTGGAGAGTTAACTGAAAGTCGGCCATTTAATCTTATGTTTGAAACTCGTCAGGGCCCCATTGAAGACGAAGGCAGTTTAGTTTATTTAAGGCCGGAAACCGCACAGGGTATGTTTGTTAACTTTTTAAATATCTTAGATTCTCGGCATCCTAAGCTTCCTTTTGGACTGGCGCAGATTGGGAAGGCCTTTAGGAACGAAGTTACGCCGGGAAATTTTATCTTTCGCACCCGTGAGTTTGAGCAGATGGAGATAGAGTATTTTGTATATCCTAAAGATGCAGATAGATATTACGAGTATTGGGTTAATGAAAGATTCAATTGGTATTTGAATTTAGGTATAAAAAAAGAAAATTTGCGATTGAGGCCGCATGCAAAAGAGGAACTGGCGCATTATGCTTTGGCCTGTACGGATATAGAATATAAATTTCCTTTTGGTTGGTCGGAATTAGAAGGCGTTGCTAATCGGACAGATTTTGATTTAAGACAACATTCCGAATTTAGCGGAAAAGATTTGCGCTATTTTGACGATGCTACTAAGGAAAGATTTTATCCTTATATCATTGAGCCGTCTGGCGGAGTGGACAGGAGTGTTCTGGCTTTTTTGGTGGATGCCTATGATGAGGAGAAGGTTAAGGACGATATTCGCGTAGTTTTACGGTTGCATAAGGATTTAGCGCCGACAAAAGTAGCAGTGTTGCCACTTTTAAAAAACCGGCCGGAAATCGTAGAATTGGCTAAAAAAATTACACAGGACCTTAAAAAAACCTTTGTCTGTGTTTATGATGACACCGGCGCCATCGGTAAACTTTATCGCCGTCAGGATGAAGTGGGGACGTTGTATTGCGTGACGGTAGATGTGCAGTCGCTGGAAGATAGGCAGGTGACTATCCGCGACCGCGATACAATGAAACAGGATAGGGTGAGTATTGATAAGTTAAAAGAATACCTCAATGAGAGGTTGAGATAAACGAAGGGAGGTTTTAAGAAGTATGGCAAAAAAATATGTTTACTTCTTTGGAGGTGGTAGGGCAGATGGTAATGAAGGTATGAAGAATCTTTTAGGTGGGAAAGGTGCAAATCTGGCTGAGATGGCCGGACATAAAGATTTACGCCTTCCGGTTCCCCCGGGCTTTACAATTACGACGGAAGTTTGCACTTATTTTTATAAACATAGACGGACTTATCCGCCAGGATTAAAGGAGCAGGTGTATCAGGCCTTGAAAAAGGTAGAAAAGCTTATGAACCGAAAATTTGGTGACCCCGATAATCCCTTGTTGGTTTCGGTGCGTTCAGGTGCACGACGTTCTATGCCGGGAATGATGGAAACAGTTTTAAATATTGGTTTAACCGAAAAGACCATTCCGGGCCTTATCAAACAAAGCGGCGGGAATAGCCGTTTTGTTTATGATGCTTATCGCCGCTTGATTATGATGTATTCGGATGTCGTAATGGAAAAGGCCGCGGGCATTGAGCCAAAGGAGGACGAAGGCATCCGCAGGCAATTGGAAAAAATTATGGAGCGGATGAAAAAAGAAAAGGGTTATAATTCTGATACGCAATTAAGCACGACTGACCTGCAAGAACTTTGCACCGCCTTTAAAGCAAAAGTAAAAGAGGTTTTGAAAAAGGAATTTCCTGATGATGCTGATGAGCAGCTTTGGGGCGGTATCGGTGCGGTATTTGCTTCTTGGCAAGGCAAACGCGCGGTAAGTTATCGCCGGATAGAAGGGATTCCGGATGAATGGGGCACAGCCGTGAATGTCCAGACCATGGTCTTTGGAAATATGGGTGATGATTCTGCCACGGGTGTTGCCTTTACGCGTAACCCCGGCAACGGCGAAAATGAATTTTACGGCGAATATCTTATCAATGCCCAAGGAGAAGATGTGGTGGCGGGTATACGCACGCCTGCGCCAATAAACGAATATTCAAAATCAGAACATAATAAAGATTTAATTACCTTGGAAAAGGCGATGCCGAAGATCTACAAAGAGTTATACGAATATCAAAAACGCCTGGAAAAGCACTATCGTGATATGCAGGATATTGAGTTTACCATTGAGAAAGGTCGTTTATTTATGTTGCAGTGTCGCGTGGGAAAACGTAATGGCCCGGCAGCGGTGCGGATGAGTATGGATATGCTTAAGGAAAAGTTAATTAGAAAGGAAGAAGCGGTGATGCGGGTTAGTCCTGCACAATTGGATGAGTTATTGCATCCGATTATTGACCCAAAGGCAGAGATGAGCCATAAGCCCTTAGCCAAAGGTCTTCCTGCGGGTCCGGGTGGGGCAACTGGTCAGATTGTTTTTTCTGCCCACGATGCCGTGGAATGGACAAAGCAGGGTAAAAAAGTAATTTTGGTGCGTGAAGAGACCAATCCCGAAGATGTGGAGGGGATGCGTGCGGCGCAGGCGATTTTGACGGCGCGCGGTGGGATGACATCCCATGCTGCCTTGGTTGCGCGTGGCTGGGGAAAGTGCTGTGTAGTGGGCTGCGGCGCTTTACACATTGAGTATTCCAAAAAAGAATTGCATGTGGACGCAAAAGTGCTTAAAGAAGGCGATTGGATTACTTTAAATGGCACCAAGGGCAATGTCTATGAAGGAAAACTTCCCATGATGGATGTGGGTGAAGAAAATAAACTGCTTAATGATTTCTTAAAAATCTGCCAGGGTATAAAAAGATTGGGAGTGCGCACTAATGCGGATACGCCGGAGGATGCAAAAAGAGCCAGGCAATTTGGTGCAGAAGGGATTGGTTTATTTAGAACTGAGCATATGTTCTATGGCAAAGGAAGCGAAGAGCCATTGTTTTATCTTCGCAAGATGATTGTTTCCAAGACCGAAGAAGAAAGAAAAAAGGCACTGGATGAACTTTTCCCCTATGTTAAGAAGGATATAAAACAAACTCTGGCGGCAATGGATGGATTACCGGTAGTTATTCGTCTTCTGGATCCGCCTTTACATGAGTTTGTCCCGCGTGACCCTAAAAAATTAGAAGATTTGGCCAAAGAGCTTAATATTACCCTTGAGGAACTCACCAAGCGCGCTGAAGGCCTACATGAATCGAATCCAATGATGGGTCATCGGGGAGTGCGTTTAGGCATTACTTATCCGGAAGTAAGTATTATGCAAATTCGTGCTATTTTTGAAGCAGCAGCAGAACTTATCAAAGAAGGAAAGAAGCCGTATCCAGAGATAATGGTGCCGGTGGTTTGTGATGTAAAAGAACTGAGTGACCAATTGGCTATTGCAAAGCAGATTTATCAGGAAGTGCGGGAAAAATATAATATCAAAAAAATCAAATATATGTTTGGCACAATGATTGAGATTCCGCGCGCATCTTTGGTGGCAGATAAACTGGCGGAGGTTGCTGAGTTCTTCTCTTTTGGCACCAATGATATGACCCAGATGGGTTTTGGTTTTTCGCGTGACGATATCGGCGGATTCCTCCCGGATTATCTTAAAAAAGGGATATTGTCTGTCGATCCATTCCAATCTATTGACCAGGAAGGAATTGGCGAGTTAATCAAGATTGGTATTGAACGGGGGAGAAAGAGCCGTAAAAATCTGGAAGTAGGTATTTGTGGTGAACACGGCGGTGACCCAAAATCCGTTGAGTTTTGCCACAATGTGGGTATGGACTATGTGAGTTGTTCACCGTTTAGAGTGCCGCTTGCAATTTTGGCTGCAGCGCAGGCAGTGCTGAAAGAGAAAGTTAAGAAATAATAGTAAGCAGAACCAGTTGAAAGAGACCAGATAAGTTTGGTTCCCAAGCAAAGCGAGGGATTATGGAAACAATACGTGCTTATTTAAAGGAAATTCGCAAGGCTCCGCTTTTGACGCCGGAAGAGGAGATAGAGCTAAGCAAGCGGATAAAAAAGGGAGATAAAGAGGCGTGGCAAAAAATGGTTCAGGCAAACTTGCGCCTCGTAGTAAGTATCGCCAAAAAATATACCCATTTAGGTTTACCCTTGATGGATTTAATTGAGGAAGGTAATGTGGGCTTGATGAAGGCAGTGCAAAAGTTTAATCCTAAAAAGGGTTTTCGCTTTTCTACTTATGCGGCCTGGTGGATTAAGCAAAGTATCAGTCGGGCGGTGGGTGAACAGTCAAAGATGATTCGTGTACCGGCGTATATGCAGGAATTGATTGGTAGGTGGAAAAAGGCAAACGAGGCACTTACGCAAAAATTAAAGCGTCCTCCCCAGAATAAAGAGATTGCCAAGAAGATGGGGGTGTCAGTAGAGACTGTAGAACGTATAAGTGCATGGCTGGCCACCAAAACCTCCTCTTTAGAGGCTCCCATAGGTGAAGAAGGCGAAAGCGAGATAATGGACCTGATTGAAGATGAGAGCGCAGTCCTTCCCGACGAAGAAATGGAACATGCCTTGGATAGAGAGCGTATCAAATCGTACCTGGATTTAGTGTTAAGCAGGGAAAGGTTGGTTTTGGAGATGCGTTTTGGGCTTACGGATGGCAAGACCCATACGTTGGCTGAGGTAGCAAAAAAATTAGGTGTTTCGCGCGAACGGGTGCGTCAAATAGAAGAAGCGGCCTTAAAGAAAATCAGAAATTTTATGCAATCGCAAGAGAGAGGCCAATAGGGCTGGAGAATGAAGAGAGAAATTGAACTTAAAGATTATATAAGGAATATCCCGGACTTTCCTAAACCGGGAATATTATTCCGCGATATCACTACACTTTTAAAAGATAAAAAGGCATTTAAGTTAGCCGTGAATAAACTGGCGGCCAAATATAAAAATAAAAAAATTGATTTAGTAGTAGCAGTAGAAGCCCGGGGCTTTATTTTAGGTGGAGCGTTAGCGCATAAATTAGGTGCGGGATTTATACCAGTGAGAAAAAAGGGAAAACTTCCTTATAAAACAGAGTCCGTCACTTATGAACTGGAATATGGTATAGATACTTTGGAAATGCATCGCGATGCGATAAATCCTGACGCCAGGGTGTTAATAGTAGATGATTTATTGGCTACGGGGGGTACGGTAAAAGCGGTCTGTGAATTGGTAAAAAAGTTGGGAGGAAAGATTGTTGGCATTGCCTTTTTGATTGAATTGACCGACCTTAAAGGAATTGAGAAACTAAAGGGATTTGATGTTTTTTCTTTGATAAAATTTTGATTTTGCCCCTGTAGCTCAAATGGATAGAGCAGGGGCTTCCTAAGCCCTGTGTTGGGGGTTCGACTCCTCCCAGGGGCATAAAAACTCTGATTTTGTAAAATCAGAGTTTTTTATTAGCGCAAGCACACGCTCTATGATGAATAAGTGTTTCTGAGGGGCTAACAGATACATTAGAGTTTTCTTAGTCATCAGGCTTTTGAGAAAACACAGGTATAAAAAGAGGAAGATGTGTCAAGTCAGGGAGCAGATAAAAGAGAAGATTAAAGATTGGCTTGAGTTTTTATAAATAATGTTTGAATAAATAAAATTATCTAAATAATAAAACTTATATGTTAAAATAAGTATGTTTAAAACTTTTCAAAGCGAGTATATATTATGAGAGAGACGATACTCATTGTAGAAGACGAAAAAGACATTATTAAAATGTTAGAGTACAATCTCAAGAGGGAAGGGTTTAAGACATTGTCTGCTACTGATGGTGAGGCTGCTTTAGAGGTGGCAGCAAGATACTGTCCGGATCTTATTCTTTTAGATTTAATGCTTCCGGGCATAGACGGTCTGGAGGTTTGTAAAAACCTTAAAGCAAACACTAAGACCGCGCATATCCCGGTGATTATACTTACCGCTAAAAGTCAGGAATCTGATAAGATAGTGGGCCTGGAATTAGGCGCTGACGATTATGTCACCAAGCCCTTTAGTCCGCGGGAACTTATTGCCCGTATAAAAGCGGTGCTCCGTCGCGTTAAAGAAAAAGACAAATTGTCCGAAGTATTAAAAATCGGTGATTTGACTGTAGATTTTTCAAAAATTCAGGTCTATATTAAAAATAAACCAGTTGAACTTACCGCCAAGGAATTTGAACTTTTGAAAACTCTGATAAAGGCAAAAGGTAGAGTTTTGTCGCGTGATTACCTTCTAGACAATATCTGGGGATTTGACCACGCGATGGAAATTCAGACACGCACCGTGGATGTGCATATCAGGACTTTGCGCAAAAAATTAAAAGGCGAAGCCAGGCGTATAATTACGGTAAAGAATTATGGTTATCGCTTTGAAGCGGAGGAAGATTAAAATTGCACATAAGAAGCTTTAAGTTAAAATTGCTATTTTCTTTTGCGTGCGTGATTTTAGTTTGTTTTGGGTTGGTGAGTTATTTTCTTTATAAGAATTTAGAAGAGAATACGCTTAAAGATATAAAAACGACTTTACTTAACGAAGTGTATCTTATTGAATCCCTATTGCCAAGAGATATTATAAATAATCCCGCGTATCTGGAGGATTTGGTAAAGGATTTAAGCAAAAAAATAAATTCGCGCATTACGATTATAGATAAAAGCGGTAAAGTTCTTGCAGATTCAGAAAAGGATTTAAAAGAAATACCGCAGATGGAAAATCATGCCAGTCGGCCTGAGGTTAAAGCCGCTATTTCAGGTCAGACGGGAGAGGCCATACGTTATTCTTCAACTCTTAAAATGGACATGCTTTATATCGCCTTACCGGTCAAAGAAAATGAATCGGTTAAAGCGGTTATAAGGTTGGCATTGCCATTATCCGGGATAAAGATTGTTTTGGGTCGCATCAGAAAAGAGATATTGTTTAGCATATTTTTCGTTTTGGGTCTGGCTTTTGTGTTTATTTCTTTGCTTGCGGAAGGGATTAGTCGGCCGATTAAGAGAATAATTTATGCTTCCCGCAGGTTTGCCGAGGGTGATTTCCGGCATAAAATTTATGCTTCTTCTAAAGATGAGATTGGTCAGCTTACCGTTATCCTGAATAAGATGGCATCCAGCATTGAAGAAAAAATTAGCCAGATAGAAATACAGAATCAGCAACTCAAGAATATCTTTCAAGGGATGGTTGAGGGCATAATTACGGTTGATAAACAGGGGCGTATCGTCTCAGTGAATCCCGCAGTTGAGAAGATTTTTAATATTAATAGCCGCGATATAGAGGGCAGGCCCCTTTTGGAGGTTATCCGTAACAATGAATTGGCGGAGATAGTAAAACAGGCCATGGATAAGAGGGGGCTTATTTCTCAAGAGTTGGTTTTGACCTGGCCAGCACAGAAGATATTTAAGATAAATGCCTCTGCGCTTTTTGAAAAAGAGATGGTTATCGGCTGCCTTTTAGTTATTCATGATATCAGCCAGATAAGGCAACTGGAAAACATCCGCCGGGATTTTGTAGCCAATGTTTCTCACGAATTAAAAACGCCGCTTACCTCTATTAAGGGGTTCGTGGAAACGCTCATTGAAGGCGCTTGGGATGATAAGGAAAATGCGCGGAATTTCCTTTTAATCATACAAGATCATGTCAACCGCCTGGATAATTTGATAAGGGACCTGCTTTCGCTCTCATACCTGGAGTCCAAAGAGGTTGTTTTGCACAAAGAGAAGGTCGTCCTTAAGGTAATGGTAGACGAGATTCTGGCGGGTTTTAAATCTCAGTTAAAGAAAAAATCTGTTGAGGCCAAAAACAGCATTAATCCGGATTTATCAGTAATGGCTGACAGGGATAAATTAGAACAGGTTTTTACCAACCTCATAGATAATGCAATTAAGTTTAACCGCGAAAACGGCGCCATCAAGATTTACGCTCAAGACGCAGATAAAGATATCAAAGTGACAGTGGAAGATTCTGGTATAGGTATTCCGGCAAAAGATATCCCGCGCATTTTTGAGCGTTTTTACCGCGTAGACAAAACGCGTTCCCGCGAAATGGGCGGCACAGGTCTGGGGCTGTCTATCGTCAAACATATCGTTGAACTCCACGGCGGCTCTGTCGGTGTAGAGAGCACTGAAGGCCTGGGTTCTAAATTCTGGTTCACCCTTCCTAAATAATCCCTCAAATTAAGCTATCTACTTCATTTTACCTACATTTTACATTCCTTTGAAGCGGATTTAACAGGTATGTTGTATACTTTCACTGCAATGAAAATAAATAAAAAGGAAGTCAGTTATAAAAATAAGAAAGGAGGAGATGGTGAGGATAAACAAATTGTTTTTTTGTCTTTTAGTAGCAGCGGTAGTTTTTAATTATATAGACAGACCTTCCTATGCGGGTGAAATTGATATCTTGCTGCAAAAATTAGTGGATAAAGGGATTTTAAGCCCGGGTGAGGCGCAGGAAATAAAAACCGAAACACAGGAACAGGTGAAAAAAGAAATCGCACAGGGAAAATATTCCAATCTACCGGAATGGATCCAAAAGATGAAATTTAAAGGCGATTTTAGATTACGTTATCAATATGACCATGAAAAAAATATCGGGACAAACGCCTCAAAAACAGACAGGCAGCGTGGACGTTTTAGATTAAGATTGGGCATTGAGACAAAACCGAATGATAAAATACTGGCAGCCGTGGGTATTGCAAGCGGAAAGACCGCAGATCCCCGTTCTACAAACCAGACTTTCCAGGACGCCTTTGACAAAAAACCGGTTATTTTGGATTATGCCTATGTCCAGTACAGCCCTAAACCGTGGGTAAACTTAATCGGCGGTAAAATGAAAAATCCTCTTTGGGAGCCAGGAGATTTAATCTGGGATACGGATATTACGCCTGAAGGAGGTTCTCTCAATTTTTCAAAGAAATTAAATTCCAAAACCGCATTATTCTTAAACACAGGTGTTTTTGTAATTGATGAAAATAATTCTGGTTCTGGAGACGATGACGACCCGATACTTTACACTGTTCAGCCGGGGATTGAATACGCAGCAACAGATACTGTAAAGTTAAAAGCAGCATTTTCATATTATAATTTCTCTAATGTCAAAGGCAGAACCCTTGACTATGGCTCAGGAACCAACTCTGCTGTTGGCGGAAAACTAATTAATGATTATGCTGCCTTTATCCCTGCGGCTGAAATCAGCATAACGGAGCCCTTAAAGCCGCTGAGTCAGTTTTTGCCTTCATTTTTAGAAATACCATATTTTGCTATATTTGCCGAATACGTGGTTAATCCACTTAAGAAAAATGATTTATCTGACTCAGCAACGATTATCCGCTATGACGGCAGAAACACCGGATATATGCTTGGTTTTAAACTGGGCGCGGCAAAAATAGAAAAATGGGGTGATTGGCAGTTTAAATATAATTATGCCAAACTGTCTAAAGACGCTATTCCGGATATCCTGCCAGATTCTGACCGTTATGGCGGCAAGACTGGTATCAAAGCTCATGAAGCGGTGCTTGAATATGGTTTAGGTAAAAACACGTGGTTGAGTATTGATTATTATTATGCTGAGCAGTTAAAAGGAAATTTCCGTTCTACACAGTCTAAGCCGGCATCGGTAGTGCAGGTGGACTGGAACTTAAAGTGGTAAATAAGGAGGAGGGGATATGAGATTATTTGTGAAATTGGCGATTTTAGGATTCCTGCTTAATTTTTCCGCCGCCTGTTTCGCGGAAAAAATTGTAATTGAGGGCTCTACCACGGTTTTACCGATAGCGCAAAGGGCAGCGGAGGTATTTATGGAATCTAGGCCTGACGTAGATATCTCGGTGCGCGGAGGCGGTTCAAGCGTCGGCATTGCTTCATTGCTGGATAAGGCCTGCGATATCGCGGATGCCTCGCGCGCAATTAAAGATAAAGAATTGGATAAGGCAGTGGCTAATGGCGTAAACCCGGTAGCGCATGTCGTGGCGATGGATGGCATTGCGGTAATTGTGCATCCGTCAAATAAAATTAATGCCTTAAGTAAATCTCAAATTAAAGCCATTTTTACCGGC
>JAMWDD010000076.1 GCA_023818885.1 Candidatus Omnitrophota bacterium
AATGGCCTCTTTGGGCCTTGGAATATCTGATGCGATAGATTCAGGAAGATCGCCGAGGCAATAGTAATAAACCAAAAGACCGTCTCAACAAATTTAGCCGGAAATGCAAAAATATGTTCATTTTTTCCTTGCATAAAATCCTCCTAAAATATCAGAAATTTTCTTCTTGCGACTTAAATTTAATTTTTATTTTTTCATTATATTAAATATTTAAAGTTATAGCAATGATATTTTAATAAAAATGAAATTTATGATTGCTTCCCCGTTAAGACGCCATTTATAATTCCCATTAACTTATCTAGTTCAACAGGTTTTTCTACATAGGCGGAAATATTTTCATTTTCGCTCATAATTTTCTTTTTCAATTCCTCATCCCTTAAACCAGTAAGAATTACAACGGGAATTTGATTGGTTTTTACCGATAATTTAATATTTTTTAATATAGAAAGTCCGCCACCGGCAGGCAGCATCAAATCCAAGATAATTAAGTCGGGCCTTTCTTCATAAGCAAATTTTGTGCCCTGATAACTATCTTTAGCCACCATAACTTCAAAATCAGAATTAGCAAGCAATTTTGTTAAAGAATTGATTATGGCTTCATCGTCTTCAATAATTAAAATTTTTTTCATCTTTTGTTTGGCTAAATTGTCTTATAATATAAATTCATTCTACTCCTTTATTTTAGAATAATCAACCGCATATTTTTAGGGATGCGCAAAAGAAATATTAAAGCAAAAACGAGGAATAAATTTAAACTTAAAAGGGCAATCCGATAACCTACTTCTCCTAAAGGTGAAAGAAATAACAAAAGTAGCCCCCAAAAAAGTGAGCCCACGATACTAGAAAGATATGCCACCAGATTAAATATCCCGAATACCTCTGCGATTTTATCGCCTGAAACCAATTTTATAACTAAGGCGCGGGAAACTACCCAGGTTGAGCCCAAGGCCAATCCTACCAGCGCACCAATAAGCCAATAGAAAAAAATATTCCTTACCAGCGCGCCTAACAAAAAACAAATTCCCCAAAGGCCAAATATAACACTCAATACCCATGCCGAACCGAAATAATCACTTAAAAAACCAGAAAATATACTGCCCAGAATAGCAAAAACAGTGGAAAACATAATGAGGTTAATAATCTGGACTTCACTTAATCCAAAAGCACGTGTGGCATAAACGGACATAAAAAGAATCACCACATTTATCGCGCATAGACCAAAAAAGGACGCCTTTAAGAAATCCGACAGTCCGCTAAATTTCTGGGTGTTTGAAAAAATTATTCTGATATTCTTAAAAATCTTAGATAGTTCTTCCTTTCTTAAAAAATGAGTTAAGTTTATGCTCTTTTTATCTGATTTATCTTTTATAAAAAGCATACAGGGAAGAGAAAAAACGAGAAATAAAAGACCGGTGGGTAAAAATGTTGCTTGATAGCCACTTTTTAAAACAATGGGTTTAACCAGGTATACGGCTAATATTGCACCGCTATAACCCAACATCCGGCCAAGGCCAGAAACCAATCCCACTTTATTCTGGGGCGCGATATCAGAAAGTTGAGCGTTATAAAAGACGATGGCCAGTTGACAGCCAAAATTGGCAAGAACAAAAAATAACAAAGCCAAAAATACACTTTTAAAAATACCCAAGACCAGTGTAAAGAAAATGGAAAGTAAAGTCAAAGATACCAAAAACGGCCTCCTCCTTTCGGCCATATCTGAGATGGTGCCTAAAAGGGGTGCAGAGATGGCTACCAAAAATGTAGAAATGCCAAAGGCGATACTGTAAAAGATCTCGGCTATATTTCTCTCTATGGTAAGCCAACGCACAAAATACAAAGAAACCACGTTAATAGCAAAGAATTGATTTGCCAAGTCATACAAACCCCAGGCCAAGATTAACAGCCACGGCTTAAGATTTTGTTTAATCATTTAAAAGGCCTTTTATTGTGCCATATAAACCACTTATTACTTCTGACATTGAGGCATAATCCAATTTTTCTGGCGTGTCCGTTAAGGTGTGATAATGCGGATTGCGGTAAAAGGCAGTATCCGTAATCATCGCGGCGCGGTAACCAAAATTCCAAAAAGACCAGTGGTCAGAAAAACTGATTGCCGGCGCCAGAAAACTAAATCCTATAAGATACTCAAGGGGAAAATCAGATTTTTCCTTAAAATATTTTACTGCTTTCTTTAGAAGGTGGCGTGAATTAAAGTTACTTACCATGCCAATAAAATTTGCCTTATCCGGATAAAAGGGCCGGAAACCAAAGGGATAGCTTTGCGTGCCCTTTTTAGAAGAATAAAAACCAATTGATTCCAGACACAACACCCCTTCAATATCTTCACCTCTTTGTTTTGCCTCTTGCGCATAACGAAAACTTCCCATATCCCTGGTCATAAAAAATGGCGGTTCTTCATTGACAAAGGCGATAAATTTAACCGTCTTATTTATTTCTTCACTGGATAAAAGCCGTCCTAACTCTAAAAGCCCACTAACACCGGAGGCATTATCATCAGCACCGGGTGAACCAATGACGGAATCGTAATGACTACAGACAATAATTATTTTATCTGGCTTAAATCTCCCTTTTTTAGTAGCAATGATATTTCGGTAAGGCCGGTTTTCAAAGGAATAAACCTGTTCGCCTGTTTCATAACCATAACTTTTAAATTCTTCACGGATATAGTTTGCGGCACGTTCTAAATTTTGATACTCTAAAAAATTTCTTTCGCCAATCTCCTTAGATAAAATCTCTACATGTCTTTTTAAGCTTTCTATCATCTTTTCATCCCTCTTTTTATCTTCGATTCGGGCTTGTTTTTCTCTTAACATCGGAACAAACCTCACCGGAATGATAGAGGTAATAATTACCTTGCCGCCTATCTTCTGCGCTAATTTTAATTCCTGCCAATATGTCCCTACAGGAATCACTAACCTGCCGCCTTCGGCTAATTGTTCTATCAATGGCGGCGGGATTTCTTCAGGAGCACAGGTGACCACAATCGCATCAAAAGGCGCTTTATCTGGCCAACCTAAAAAACCATCGCCTTGCCGAACATAAATATTTTTATAACCCAGATCCTTCAGGAGCTTTTGGGCGCGCTCGGCTAAAGGTGCTAAGATTTCTATAGTATAGACCTCTTTGCTTAACTCTGCCAAAATCGCTGCCTGATAACCTGAGCCCGTGCCAATCTCTAAAACCCTTTCCTTGCCTTTTAAGGCCAATAATTCCGTCATCAAAGCCACGATATAGGGCTGGGAAATCGTCTGTCCTTCGCCAATGGGAAGTGCAGTATCTTCATAAGCCAGGTGCCTTACCATCGCCGGCACAAATAAATGCCTTTTTACTCTGCGCATCGCTGCCAGCAGGCGCTCATCTTTAATCCCGCGTGCCTGAATCTGATTTTCTACCATTGTCTCTCTCTGTCGGCTCAAACCTCTTTCCGAATTGCTTATATCCCACAGAGTGCTTACTTTTAGAAAAAGTACGATTAAAAGCAAAACCAATAAAATAAAAATTATCTTTGTCCTCATCTCTTAGTCAAATGATCAGCCCAGCGCAGCGGTTCAGGCAAACGATATTTCTTTGTGCATTCCAAGATTATTTTAAGGGAACTATCCAGGTCAATCTTATTACCGCTTGAGACATAAACTGGCTTGACATTGTCCTTGGTTCTTAAAACCGCACCAATTCTTTTTCCTCTGTTATCCAGAAGATAAGAAAAAGAGCCGCGCGTTCTTTCTGGCTCTACATATCTTCCAAAAAGATAATTCTTGGCGCAACCAATCGAGGGTTTATTTAAAATAATGCCCAGGTGTGTTGCCAGGCCCATATTTCTGGGATGGGCCAGGCCTTGACCATCAAAGATGATTACTTCGGGTTCATTTTTTAAAGCCCGAAAACACTTCTCCAAAACCGGCCCTTCGCGAAAGGTCAATAGACCCGGGATATACGGGTAAGTAATGGGAGAAATTTTACGCACGCATTCAACTAACTTAAATTCCGGATAACTCAACACCACCACCGCGCCGATGGCCTTTCTTTTTTTAAACGCCACATCTGCTCCCGCAATCAAGGATGGCAAGGAAGAAAGTTTTTTTAATTGAATTTTCTGCCTCAATCTATTCTGTAATCTTATGGCTTGCTGCGGCGTTAAATTCCAGGAATGAATGCTTTTAAATTTCATTTATGTATTACATTATGCATAAAAACAAAACCCCACTGCATATCTTAAGAAATCTTAAACATAGAATTTATTCTCTCTAAAATTTCCTTTTGGTTTTCTAAATTTAGCTCAAAGAGTTCAATATCTGGGCGTGATTTTATATCTTTTAAAAATCCTCGGTTTTCGCGATGGACCACGCCAATGATACGCTTTTCCGAATTAAGGGCTTCTAAAACTACTTCTTTAAATTTCTGAGAAAACAATTCCATCTTGCCAATCTCATCAATTATAACTACATCCTTATTCTTAAGTGCCTCTTTAATTGCCCTTACCCCAATCTCTTCTAAGTCCTTAAGATTTATTCCATATCTTCCCAATCTAAATTTGCTTTCTAAACCCTCCTTTGCCAAAATCCCTTCTTTGCCATCTAAGGTGATGAGCTTAAAGCCGATTCTTTTGTTATCTTTAATTATTTCTTCGGTATAAAATCCTCCACTCGATGCTTTTAAATCTTTGATTATCTGCTTCAAAAGTGTAGTTTTACCGCTCCGGGGTCTTCCGGTTAATAATATATGTCTCATGCCAAATATAATTCTACCATTTTCCGAGACGCTTTCCAAGACAATCGGGAAACTGTCCCTCGCTTTATTAAAGGGGGACACTTTCCTTCTTAAACCGCAGACACTTTCCCGATTAACCAGGAAAACGTCTCTATTTTGGGCTTGCTAAAGAAAATCTCTTTTGCTATGCTAAATTGTGCATAGATAAAGTATGTTAATGGAGCCACGGTATATCAAAACTTATCAAAGTTCTGAATTAAAGAAAAAGATAAGCGCCTTAAATAAGATTCTCGTCTCCTGCACTCTTTGCCCGCGC
>JAMWDD010000077.1 GCA_023818885.1 Candidatus Omnitrophota bacterium
CTCCCTATTAGGATTATATCCGAAAGAAACCATGGAGGCAACGGTTTTTCTTTAAGAGTTTCGTTATCTTTATTGACAAACTTAAAAATTTGATTTATTGTATAAAGAAAGAAAAAGGAGAAAAAATGAAGAAAAAGTATTTAATAGATACAGCGCGTTTAATTATATTTGTGATGCTGGTGGGGATATTGTGGCTTCGTCTATCTTCTGCAGCGGCTGCGACTAAAAATGAATTGCTTGAAAAACCCAAAGAAAAACAGAAAAATTCTTTTAAACGTTTTGAAATAACCTATGAATCTATCTGGCTGTATGGGACGTTTTACGAAGAAGATGCGATTTCCGACGGATTAGGACTAGGCATAGAGGCCACGCTTAAGTATAAAAATAGAGTAAGAAACCGCATACATATCAAAACCGGCATGTACAAAGGCGCTTTTTATCTTACACCCCGCACCTCTATAGCCGGTGCTTATGCCCGGACATATTTTGACAAACAAAGGCCGGGCTGGATAAACATGGATTCTAATGTTGGGATAGGCCTGAGTGCTTACGACCACATCAGTTCAGACAAAATTACTCTCTGGGGCTTTGATTTCTGCCAAAATATATTCACGCATAAAAAGACGGACATTGCCTTTGATTTGCTGGCAGGATATTATGAATACACCATGGATGTCTCAATTTCTTTGGATTATCCTCAAGATTATAGCGACGCCTTTGGCGGCAAGCGTTCATTCGCCGGACCACATTACGGCTTTGACTTGAGAATGCCTTTTACACTGCCAAAATTAGAAAAACATCCATTTGGCCTTAAACTGAGTTTTCGTTATATGCCCTCCCTTACCATGAAGGGTAAAAATATGTTTATGTCTGGATTATTAGACCCTGGCTTTTCTAGCAAAGGAAAGGGTTCTAATCTAGAAGGCCGCGCCTCTTTAACCTTTCAAATCACGCCTAATATATTCCTGGAAGCAGCCTATAACTATTATAAATTCAAAGTAAATAAAGGTAATTATATAAATACGACTACCAGTATATTAGGACCACCTATACCGGTCAATATTAATCTGCAAAAGGTTGAAATTAACTTACACGGACCATCACTTGCGGCTACAGTCAAATTTTAACCAAAAATTATGAAAAAAATAAGTTTGTTTATCGGACTATTTTTTGTTTGTTTTGGTTTAACTTCAACCGCTAATACAAAACAATTATTAGATGAGAGGATTAAGACAGGTGAAGAACTCTCCCAAAAATGGGACTACCAAGGGGCGGTTGACGTTTATGAAAAAACATTGGTAGATAATCCGGGTAATTTTGAATTATTATGGAGGTTAGCCCACAACTACATTAAATTAGGCCTGATGACCAAGGATATTAAACAGAGAACTGAGTTTTATGAAAAGGCAGCAATCTACGCAGAAAAAGCCATTGCCGTTGATGATAAAAGGATTGAGGGATATCTTTGGTTAGCCGTGGCCCAAGGCCGGCTTGCCCTTTTAAAAGGTGGTAAGGAAAAAGTAATCTTGTCTAAAAATGTAAAGGCAAAAGCAGAAAAGGCGCTAGAAATCGATCCTGATAATGATATCGCCTTACATGTTTTAGGCAGTTGGCATCTAGAAGCGGCAACTTTGCCCAGTATATTAAAGGTATTTGCTAAAGTTATTTACGGAGGACTACCTCCCTACAGCATAGAAGAGGCAAGGATGTATTTAGAAAAAGCAGTTGCCATTAATCCGGGATTAATAGAACATCATTTAGAGCTGGGCAACTGTTATAAGGCCCTTAAAAAATGGGAACTGGCAAAAAAAGAATGGAGTAAGTGTTTAGAGCTTACGCCGCTAGATGCTTATGATAAGGATTTCCAAGAAGAAGCCAAAACCCTTTTAAGTGAATATAAAAATAGAAAATAAATTACAGTTTATCTACTATCCTTAAAAATGCCTCTACTACCCGCGGGTCAAATTGAGTCCCAGATTTTTTCTTAATCTCTTCAATTGCTTCTTGCTTAGTAAATACTTTTTCGCGATAAGGCCGTTTTGAGGTCATGGCATCAAAGGTATCGGCCACGGCAATTATCCTTGCCCCTAACTTAATGGCCTCACCCTTTAAACCATCAGGATAACCGGTGCCATCATATCGCTCGTGATGTTGGCGTATCAATTCCATAACTTCATCTAAGAAATCCAGCGGTTTTAGAATCTCGACGCTCTTTAACGAATGTAACTTTATCTCTTCCCACTCTTGCGGCGTCAATTCTTCTGTCTTGGTAAGAATATAGTCATGTACTCCGATTTTACCTAAATCATGCAGCTCACAGGCATTTTTAATCTCTCCGATTTCCCTCTCTGATAGCTTCATCTCTTGGGCAATCATTACTGCATATTTAGTAACGTTTTCTGAATGACTACGTGTATAGGAATCTCTTGCTTCCAGTGCTTTGGCTAAGGCCTTGATTGTAGAAACAAAGGTCATCTGTAAGCGTCGATACATATTACGCAGTTCTTCGGTTCTCTCCTGTACCTTCTTATCAAGCATGATATTTTCCTGTTTTATCTGCTCCATCAATTTTTTCTTTTCTTCATTTAAACGCCGGAAGTTAACTGCTCTCTTTGTGGTAAATAACAGCGTCTCCAAGTCAAAAGGCTTGCTGATATAATCAAAGGCCCCCCAATACATTGCTTCTTTGACAGTTTCAAAAGAAGGGTAACCCGTAATCATAATCACTACATTATCGGGGTCAAAGCGTTTAAGTTGCTGCAGGACTGCCAAACCATTAACCTCGGGCATGCGTAAATCTACGAAGACCACATCAAAATAATTTAACTTTGCCAATTCAAAACCTTTTTTTGCTTCGGTAGCAAAAACGACGGAATAACCTTTTTCGGAAAGGGCATCCTTAATGAAATTACAGATCACCTCTTCATCGTCAATAACCAAAATACTGCCTTCCAATACTTTACTAACTCCAGTCATACGTCATTCAAATTATGAAACTTATGTTTCTTTATTCTCAATTGCCTTATTAACTACTTCTATTACTTCTTGGATATTAAATGGCTTATGAATACAGCTTATTGCCCCTTCTTTTAATGCCTCCTCAGCAAATTTATCGGGAAAAGAATCCGTCATCACAATGGAAGTTTTTGGACTCATCACCCTAATAGTTCTTAAGGTTTCCACGCCATTCATTAGCGGCATATGCATATCCAAGATGACAACCTGAAAAAAAGTTTCCTTAATCAATTCAATTGCTTCCTTGCCATTGTTGGCAACGCTTACCTTAAAACCCCGCTCGCTTAGCAAATCGGTAAAGAGACTGCGCATTACCTCTTCATCATCAACGACAAGTATTTTAATTTCCTTGTTGTTTTCCATTTTCTATTCCAAATACACAAATCCGGTTCTTTCCTAACTGTTTTGCCTCATACATTGCAAGATCTGCCTTGGCCACCAATTCCTGCACAACCTGGGCATCATCGGGATAGGTGGATAAACCAACACTCATGGTTACCGGTAGTTTCTCCCTGACTAAATTAAAGATTCGCTTGGCAATCTCCACCCCTCCCTGTTTAGCGGTCTCTGGACAGATAACTGTAAACTCTTCACCTCCATAGCGAAAAACCATATCTACAGAACGCACACCCTTAACCAGAACGCTGGCTAAATCCTGCAATAATTTATCGCCGGCTAAATGACCGTTTGTATCGTTATAAATTTTAAAGTCGTCAATATCAATCATTAAAAGACTTACGGGATGGTTATAGCGTTGGGCGCGTTCAATCTCGCGCGGTAGGACTTCATAGAAATGGCGATGATTATATAATCCAGTTAAACTATCAAGGATAGAGAGCTCCTGATAAAATTCCTTCTGAACTGCTTCACGCAACAGATATTGTCTCTCGATAGCCCGCCGCAAGACTAGATTTATTTCTTCAATATTAAAGGGCTTAATGATATAATCGTAGGCTCCTTCGCGCATTGCATCGGTTACCGATTCTATAGAAGGGTAAGCAGTGATCATAATTACGCAGGCCTCAGAATTTATCATCTTAACCTTTCTTAAAACCTCCACCCCATTCATCCCCGGCATCTTTAAGTCCGTAATCACAATGGGAAATTTGGCTTCTTTTATTTTAGCGATTGCCTCTTCTCCGCAGGATGCTGTTTCTACATTGTAACCAACCTCCGTAAGGACATCGCGTAAGAGATTGCGCATCACTTCTTCATCGTCTACTACTAAGATATTAACTTTTTCTTTTTCCATACAAAACCTCCTAAAAACTTAACTTTCACAAGGTAAAACTACCGTAAATGTGCTACCTTTACCTACCTGGCTATCTACAACGATGCGGCCTTTATGTTGTTCTATAATTTGATAGCAAATAGAAAGACCCAAACCCACAGATTTCCAATCAGCTCCTTTGGTAGTGAAAAATGGCTCAAAGATTCTTTCTAAATTTTCTTTGGGGATACCGCATCCAGTATCCTGAAAACTAATTTCCATATTCTTTTTTTCACCCTCCTGAACGACCCTTACACGAATGTCGAGCTGACCTCCTTGCGGCATAGCCTGCTGTGCATTAATAATGATATTGGTAAAAACTTGTTGGAGTTGATTGGCATTACCATTGATTAATGGAAGGTCGGGAGAATAATCTGTAGTTATCTTAATATTTTTTGATTCTAATGAATGTCTAACGATAGAAAGGGTATTCTCCATTATTGATTTTATATCTACAGGTTGAAATACATCGGGAGATTTACGAGAAAAAGTTAAAAGATTTTCTACAATTTTTTTACAACGCTGAGATTCTCTCTCAATATAACCCACATATTGTCGACAGGTCTTAAAATCCTCAAAATTATAATCCGGTTTTTCCAATTTACTTA
>JAMWDD010000078.1 GCA_023818885.1 Candidatus Omnitrophota bacterium
TTAAGTTCTTCTTTTAACTCTTTCGGCTCAATAACTTTAATGTAAGGTATCCAATGTTTAATGGTATTGGCAACTTCATCGTATTGAGATGCCTTGCATTCAACAATCAGCGAGCCGTCGCGGTTTTGTCTTTTTATCTTCTGCAGGGGAAAATATGTTTTTTGCCTGAAGAAATGCGCCACGTCTTTATCAATTCTTAGGCGCACATTTTTATCCCTTTTTTCCGAAAACCAGATATTTACGCTCTGCTCAAGCATTGCCTGCAGGTTTTCTGGTACATCAAAATTTTCACCCAGAACCTCCAGTTTTTTTATCCGCTCCAGCCGCAGTTTCAATATCCAGTCCTTGCCTGAGACCCGCGCCACAAGGTACCAGAATCCTTCGTAAAAGGCGATTTTCAAAGGGTCAAGCGTAAAATTTTTTTCCTCGCCCTCAAGGGTAAGATAAACTATCTCTATTTTATTGCTTTCTTCAATGGCGGATTCAAGTTCTTCTATAAAGGCTGTGCTTTTATCAAGCTTTACGCCTTCGGGAATCTTGGCGTAAAAAGGCGAGTCAAATTCCTGCTGGAGGACTTTATTCAGTATTGCCTTAAACGAATCTTTAAATTTCGGACCCAAGGACTGGGCTATCTCGCACAAAAAGGACAAAAGCGAGGCCTCTTCATTGGTTAACTTCATTTTCTTTAAGGAAAAGCCCTCGGCAAAGGAATGAAGGCCTTTTTCCGGAGAATCTAAAAGAAACCCTGCCATTCCCAGAAGTCCAATATCCCTCTGGATAGTGCGCGGGGTAACTCCGAACTCATCAGCTAATCCGCGGGTAGAGACCATTTCTCCCCGGTCAAGTTTGTTGAGAATAGACATTAACCGCAGGACCTTGTTATAGTAATCTTTATTTTTAGCCACCGGAGGTATATTTTACCTCTTGCCCTGTCCTTAATCAAATAATAATAAGGTGCGACAGCGACAAGGTTGTGTCGGCCGTTTAAAAAATTTTAAGCGGTTAGAAGATTCTGGGAGGAAAAAATTAGATATATTTATCTCTTGCGCCCTGGTCTATACTGGCAAAGTAATTCTTTAAAATCTGCTGGTCTTGTGGGCTCAGCGTCGGCCTTATCTCATCAATCAGTCGATATCCGCTTTCCTTTACTTTACTTGAGGCAAAATCATCAAGATATTCCTTGAGGGTGATCAGCGCGTTGACGCTGCATTTTTCTTTTATCAGTCCTGGTTTAGCCAGGTTCATAAAGGTTTCGCCGGTTCTTTCTTTTCGGTAGCAGGCAGCACAGAAACTGGGGATAAGACCTTTGTCCAGAAGAGCAGCGATGATTTCCTCCAGATTTCTCTGGTCGCTTAAAGAAAATTGCGCCTCTTCTAAGTTCTGGGAGTTATTTTCGGTATATCCACCGGGAGAGGTGCGCGACTCTGCGCTTATCTGGGAAATCCCTAAATTAACCAATTCATCGCGCAAGGCCGGTCTTTCGCGCGTCGATAAAATCATTCCCGTATAAGGCACACTTAATCTTAAAACCGCCACGATTTTCTTAAAATCTAAGTCAGAAACTGGATAAGGAATATTTTGACTCAACTCTGCCCCTAGAGCCGGCTCAATGCGCGGAACGGAGATGGTATGCGGCCCGACGCCAAATCTCTCCTCTAAATGCTCAATGTGCATCAAAAGCGCCAGGGTCTCAAATTTGTAATCATAAAGGCCATACAAAACCCCTATCCCCACATCATCAATGCCGGCGCTAAATGCCCGGTCAATTGCCTCAAGGCGATTATCCGGGTCACTTTTAGGACCCGCAGGATGCACATCACGATAGGTTTTCTCATGATAGGTCTCTTGAAATAATTGATAAGTGCCGATACCAGCAGCCTTTAACCGCTTAAAGCCCTCTACGCTTAAAGGCGCACAGTTGATATTAACCCTCCTTATATAGTGCGGGCCAAAACGCGTCCGATAAATAGTTTTAATCGCTTCTACATAATAATCTATCGCCTGGCAAGAAGACGCCAATTCTGCGGCCACCAAAAGGATGCGCTTATGACCCCTTTTAAGTAGCCACTCTACCTGCTCGCTAATCTCTGCCAAAGTAAGCGTCTTTCTCTGAATTAAAGGGTTGTCGCGCTTAAACGCACAATAAAGACAGCCATTTACGCAGAGATTGCTTATATAAAGGGGCGCAAAAAGCACAATCCGCTTGCCATAGATTTTATCCTTTACCCAAGAAGCAGCGGTAAAAATCTTTTCTAAATCACGCGGCTCTTCAACGGTAAGTAGCGCCGCGCTTTCTTCTAGTGTTAATCTTTTTAAAGCGCGGGATTTTTCTAATATCGCCTCAATCTTAGCCCCATCTACCTTGGCCGCAGCGGCTAATAAATCCTCTATTTTCCTTTCATTGATGTAGCGCATCTTATATCCTTTTTAGCTTAAATTATTATTTTATTACTAACAGAGGTATTTTTCAAATGGAATTCAGCCAATGCAAACTTTAACTTGGATTTTAGATTTTTTGTTGTAGAATATGGCTTTGATATGAAAATAAACTTGGCTAAATCTGCGGGTTTTTGTTTTGGGGTAAAACGGGCACTAGAACTTGCCCAAAAAGCCAGCCACAGGCATAAAAGACTCTGCGTCTGGGGTGAGATCGTCCACAACCAAGAGGTAATGCAACGCCTCGGGCAAGCAGGGATAAAAAAAATCAACCGCCTAAAACCCAATCCCGGCACAATCCTTATCCTTCCTGCTCACGGCGTAGCTTTAAATATTATTGAGCAGGCCAAACAATGCGGTTATAGGATTATCGATGCCACCTGCCCGATGGTAAAACAGATACACAAGATTGTGCGGGATGCTGACCGCAAGGATTATCCCATAATTATTATCGGCGACAAAAGGCATACGGAGGTAAAGGGCATAAAAGGTCAGATAAAAAATAAGGCCCTGATAATTGAAAACGAAAAGGATATCCCCTTTAAAAAAATAAAAAGATTAAAGCGCGTCTGCGTCGTCGCACAATCCACACAGAATTTAGAGACCGTGCTTAAAATTTTAGATATTCTTAAACTTTATATCAAAGAAATCAAATTTTTTAATACCGTCTGTCAGCCGACAAGGATAAAACAAACTGAGATTAGAAAAATGCCCCTGGAAAACGAAGTGATGATTATCATCGGCTCAAAAAATAGCGCCAATACCCGACGACTTTATGAAATATCCAAGTCCTTAAATAAAAAGAGTTTCTGGGTAAGTGCAAAAGAAGAAGTAAAACCCGCTTGGTTTAAAGGGATAAAAAAAGTGGGTGTAACTGCGGGTGCATCCACCCCGCAATCTACAATCGAGGAGATTATCCAATCCATAAAAAATGTCCAATAATTACACGGGTCTAAAGTTTTTTTTACGCGCCTTTAGTTATAAAAATTACCGACTCTTTTTTAGTGGCCAGATAATTTCTTTGACTGGCACCTGGATGCAGATGATTGCCGTGGTATGGCTGGTCTATCGGCTCAGCCATTCAGCGTTTCTCTTAGGGCTCGTTGGCTTCACCAGTCAGATCCCTACCTTTTTCTTTTCACCCGTTGCCGGCGTCTTAGCTGACCATTTAGAACGGCGCAAAATCCTCATCACCACGCAAACCTTGGCAATGCTGCAGGCGTTTCTTTTAGCCGGTTTAGCACTTACCAGCCGGATCAGTGTCGGGTGGATTGTTATCTTAAGTATATTTCTGGGGATAATTAATGCCTTTGATGCTCCCGTAAGGCAGGCATTTGTCATGGATATGATTGAAAAAAAAGCAGATTTAGGAAATGCCATTGCTTTAAATTCCTCAATGTTTAATGCCGCGCGGCTCTTAGGTCCGTCTTTAGCCGGAATCATTATCGCTGCTTTTGGCGAAGGAATATGCTTTTTGCTTAACGGCGTGAGTTTTCTGGCGGTAATCCTGGCGCTTTTATTAATGCAAACTAAGCAGAAGAAATCACCCTTTGAAACCAGCCATATGCTCAAAAGATTAAAAGAAGGTCTGGTTTATGCCTTTGGGTTTAAGCCGATAAGATATACCCTGTTTTTAGTCACATTTTTTAGCTTAATCGGGATGTCTTATGTCGTCGTCATGCCGGTAGTGGCAAAAGAAATTTTAGGCGGCAATGCTAAGACCTTGGGATTTTTAATGGGTGCAGCGGGATTGGGTGCTTTGATTGGCACAATTTATCTTGCGGCACAGAAAACCAGTCAGGGTCTAGAAATAATCATTCCTTTTTCGGCAATTATCTTTGGTGTCTCCTTAATAATCTTTTCTTTCTCGCATATCCTCTGGTTATCATTACTGTTAATGCTTTGTGTGGGATTTGGAATGATGGTCCAGATGGCAGCAAGCAATACCGTAATTCAGACCATCACTGATGATGACAAGCGCGGTCGAGTAATGAGTTTATTTACAATGGCCTTTATGGGAATGGGGCCTTTCGGCAGTCTCTTAGCAGGGGGCTTAACCGAAAAAATTGGCGCTGCCCATACCTTAATCATCAATGGCTCTTTATGTGTCGTGGCAGCATTACTTTTTAGCACCCGCATGGGTTTAATCCGACAGACAATAGAAACAAATAAAGACAGTACTGCTGGAAAGGATTAGATTAAGATTACGAGAAGCGTTCTTAAGGGGACACTTCTGTCATAACCCCTTATAACACATGGGCTAATCAAGAAACGGTCTTAAGTTTTATTAAGTTTTTTAAGTTTTTTAAGTTTTTTTAAGTTTTTATCTAACTTCTTCTCTTGCTGATACTAAAAAATTTTTTTCTTCTCGGAGGCGAACTTTATATTCCGGGTTATTAATCTCTATACCCAGCTTATATTTATCCGGTTTAAGTTCT
>JAMWDD010000079.1 GCA_023818885.1 Candidatus Omnitrophota bacterium
CAAGAGAAATGAATGCGTCCTTTATCAGTATTAGCGAGGTAAAGAAAAACAAGGGAATAATGTTTAGCGAAGAATCTCTTGAATCATCAACAGCAAAGGAGTTAGAAAATATCAACGAAGCACTTGATGAGATAAAAGGCAAGTATTCTATAAAAATGGATAATGATAATTACAAGTCGCCACTTAATGTTACGGTGCTTGCGTCAGAACCAGAAATTGAGTTTGCGAAAATACTAACAAGAAAAGAGAACGCGAAATTTATTGACTGCTGGGTAAAATCAAAAGACAAAGGATTTTATTCAATTCCGTATAATTACCGCCCTGGCACTCATCCTCAGCAAAAACAATTCAACCCTGATTTTATTATTAAAAAGGGAAACAAAATTATTTTTGTGGAAACGAAACACGATGAGGATACAGACATAAAAAACCGAGATAAAATTGCCGGCGCAAACGATTATTTTATGGAACTGAACGCCAAGGTTGAGAAAAAAGAACAGGAGTATTGCTTTTATTTTCTCACGCCAGCGGATTATACCGGATTTTTTGAAAAAGTGATAAGAAATAACAAAACTTTCATTGGAAAATTACACGCGGAATTATTGAAAAAGAGTAGAGAGGAGTTGAAAGAATTAGTATAATAAAAATCATCGGCTCGCCCACGAAGCGGGCATGGCGGGCGGGTGTGCCTCGCCTTTGGCGACGCATAAGTTAGTCATGATTTTGTTTAAAATACAAAATAGGTTCGCACAGCGTTCAATAGTTGCGACCAGATATTACTTAGCAGATTTCCAGAAGGAAAGTTAAAATTTTTTGTAAAAATAGGGGACATTTCTATTTATGCCTACCCTCAATCCCGACTCCCTCAGAATCGGCTACGTTATTTTAGTGGCGACACGGAAGCCTGCAATACAAGTTGTGCAGAGAAAAGCTGGATACGGAAAAAGTTCCAAATGGACGCATATTGCCGGAAGTTTAGGTGGTTACACCGCCATAGAAGCAAGCATTCCCCGTTCGCGCCTGATTGACCTACAAAAAGAATATGTTGAGAGAGGTTATGAAATAAAGGTCTTAAAGCGCAAAGGACAAGAACAGCACAAGCGCTATAAAGTTGCTCTTTGGTGGGCGACGATGAACAATCTACCCTATGATATCTTACAGTTTTTCTGGTTTCCTTTGTCGGTTATTTGTGGTAAAATTGGGATTGCCCTACATAACTTATTTAGCAGCAGAAAAAGATTTCTTTGCTCTGAACTTATTGCTACGGGTTTTTATAAAGAAGGGGATTATCTATTTGGCAAGCCCGCAGAAAATGTTTTGCCGGCTGACTTTGATAATCCCGAACTATTTGAGGAGGTAAGGGATATCTGGCTTACCACTCCCTAATATTTTTGATTTTTCAATAGCCGCGACTTTTAAAGAGGCGATATATGAAAAAGATAGTTTGTTTATTGTCTTTTGTTTTATTTATTAGTGGCTGCGCGACGATAAACGAGAGTTTATCGCGGATGTCAGACGATGAACTCCTTTCTTATTACTCAGATACGAAATCAGAATTGTCTTATTATGAAAGCCAGCGGGAAACAAACTTTGGCAGTCTGCGGGGAGAATTAACCACTGATAGCGACATGGAAAAGATAAATATACTCACCCAGAGATTGCTGGATATCCACGAGGAGATAATTCGCCGGGGATTGGTGCTTCCTTAAAATAAAATTGTCCCTGTAGCTCAGCTGGATAGAGCAACTGCCTTCTAAGCAGTGGGTCGGCTGTTCGAATCAGCCCAGGGACGCCAGAGTTAAAATTGTGTATGAAAAATATATTTAAGATATTTTTGGCTTTAATTTTGTTATTGTTTATTTCCTTCGTCTGCCTGCACATCTTTATTAATCTTAAAGGTAAATCTTTATTGACCGCTAAATTACAACAGACATTTAAGCGTAAAACTGAAATAGGCCGTCTTTCTACAACTTTTCCATTAAATATCTACCTTAAAGGCGTGGAGGTTGAAGGTCTATTTAAAATTGATGAAGTTTACGCCAGAGTAGGTGTTTTTGCTATCTTCAGAAGAAACTTTAAACTTTCTTTGCTTAAATTGAGCCAACCAGAAGTCAATGTAAAGATACATCCCAAGACTCCGATTTATACGCCAGTGGTCAATACAGAATCCTCTTTGTCTGCCGCGGCCATCCTTGAATCTAAAAAAGAATTTTCTCAAAAAGAATTTGCTCTGCCTGGATTCTGGATAGGCCATTTGGTGATAAAAGATGGGAAGATAAATTTTACCCATAAAATTTCTAAAGATAAAAGCATATTTATTGTGATTAAAGATATAAATGCCCGAATAGAGAATTTAAATCTTACCCCCGACGGCTCTCAGATAACCAGATTTAAAATAAGCGGCAAAATCCCCTGGGGAGAGGATGCGTATGTAGGAAAGATGGAATCCAGCGGTTGGATAAATTTGTTGAAAAAAGACATTGACGCTACTATCAAAATTACCGATATTGATGGGGTTCATCTTTATCCCTATTATTCAAAATGGGTAGATTTAGAAAAGGCGCGGATTGAAAAGGCAAAACTTAATTTTTCTAGTGAAATCAAAGGTCAAAATAACGATGTAATCGCTGATTGTCATCTGGAATTAACCGACATTGTGCGTCGGCCCCTTGCGGCTGACAAATCAGAAGAGAAGGCAGCAAAAATTGCCGATGCGGTCTTAGATATCTTTCGCGCCTTAAATGAAGGAAAAATCGTGCTTGATTTTAAAATAAAGACAAAACTGGATTATCCTCGGTTTAGTTTTGAAGATATAAAAGAGGCGATGGAGAAAAAGATTAGTTTAGGCAGGAAGACAACCAACTTTGATCAGATTGCACTTTTGCCCGCAAATTTGATCCGGAGCACCGTGAGGGGTTTTACCGGTATGTTTCGGGCAGTTTTTGATAGTGTGCTTATTACGGGTAGAGAATTTAGTAAAACACTCAAAGACACACTGAGAATTGAACCCCGGACAGCCCAATAAAAAAGAGTAAGATTATATGGCCAGGGCGTATGAAAGGTTTGAGTTAGAGGGAAGGATTAGTTTACAGATACCCGATAGCGTCATTCCAAATATATTTGATGCTAACGTGGAAAATATCAGTTTTGGCGGCTTGAGGATGAATTCATTGCAAAAGATAGAGGTAGACCATATCATAAATTTTAAGTTAAAGCCGGCTTTATTTGACGAACTGCTAAGCGGAAAAGGAAAAATCAGATATGTAAAAGAAGAGGCCTATTATAAAACGCCTTGTTATAAGATGGGTGTTGAGTTTATAGAGGTAAATAAGGATATCCTCAGATACATCATAACCCAGGTCCAAAATCTGGATAATGAGACGAAAAGAAAACGCCAGCGCATTCAAGGATTGGAGATAAAAGACATTCCCTTTTAATTAAATGGTGGGTGTAGCTCAGCCCGGATAGAGCACCTGGCTGTGGCCCAGGTTGTCGCGAGTTCAAATCTCGTCACCCACCCCAAACTTTCACCCTCTGTTTTGACGATGAGCTTGGAGTCAAAAAAGGCCTTCCTTAATATCCCTTTATTCTAAAATTAATTCTGCCCTAACTCTTTCTTAAATAAGAAAATATATGTTAATCATTGACTTTAAGGCACTTCCATTGTAACTTATTATTACGCCATAAATTATGAACAGATTTTTTGAGCGTTTTACACAGTTGTTGGTATTGTGGGTGTTGCTTTTAGTGGGCTGGGGATATTTCTGGCCGCGCACTTTGGTCGTCCTTAAGCCACAGATAGAATGGTTTTTTGCTTTTACCATGTTTGGTATAGGTATGGTGCTTTCGCTTGAAGACTTTCAGCCGATTTTTAAAAAACCTCAGTTGGTTTTTTTAGGGACACTCACCCAGTTTTCCATTATGCCTGCCTTGGGATGCATAATTGCCAAGTTACTGCGACTTCCCGCGGACTTAGCCGTGGGCGTTATTCTGGTAGGTGCGGTTCCCGGAGCCATGGCGAGTAATGTCATTAGTTATCTTGCCAGGGCAGACGTTGCTTATTCGGTTGCCTTGACTTCTGTCTCTACTTTTTTATCTCCGCTTTTAACACCTCTTTTTACTTACATTTTTGCGCACACCTTTATTGAGATAAAATTCTGGCAGATGGTTTTTAGCATCGTTAAAATGGTTATTCTGCCATTACTTTTAGGCATCGGCATAAAACACATTTTTAAAACACGTCTCAATAGAATTATTAGTTTGTTTCCCGCGATTTCAGTTGTTTTTATCGCTTTTATCTGCGGTTTGGTTGTGGCTTTAAACCGCAATTATTTAAAAAATATCACGCCGCTTATTTTTCTGGCGGTTTTTCTGCATAATTTTTGGGGTTTGGTTTTGGGTTATGGCGCGGGAAAACTCTATGGTTTTGGCCAGAAACGCTGCCGCACACTTTCTATAGAAGTAGGCATGCAAAATGCTGGTTTGGGTGCGGTGCTTGCGCTAAAACATTTCTCTGCGCAATCTGCCATTGCTAATGCCTTCTTCGCTATTTGGTGCATCATTACTGCCTCTGTTTTAGCCGAGATTTGGGCAAGAAAGAGTGCTTCTTAATGATAAAAGAAAATATATGGATTTTAAGATAGTTCTGTTGTAAATTATAAGTTAATAGATATTTAAGGAAAAAACGGTCTAAGGGTTAGATATGAATATTTTGGCATTAATACATTTGTTTAGTTTCTTCTGTTATTTATTTATGATTGCCTTTGTCTTATATAGAAATCCTAAGGCAATACTAAATAGAATTTGTGTTTTCATTTTATTATGTTTTGCTCTTTGGAG
>JAMWDD010000080.1 GCA_023818885.1 Candidatus Omnitrophota bacterium
GGGAGCATCACAATTTTATGATAAGGTCCTTTTATACGATAGACATAACCCAAAAGCAAAGGTATATCATATTTTAAAGCCAACCTCACCGCACCCACGGGTGTAAAGGCCTGCCGATTGAAAAACTCAACCAATATCCCTTCCTCCAAGCCGCCATGGTCAATAACTATTCCGACGGCCTCATTCTTTTTTAGGTTCTTTATGAGCTGGCGCAGCATTGTATTATTAGGAATTACACCGCATCCCTTACTGCGCCGATATTTATCGAGAAGTTGATTTAAAAGTTGATTGCGTTGCGTTTCTGCTATAATTGAAAATGGATAGCCCAAAAGTGCAAATCCGGCATTAGAGAGTTCCCAACTTCCTTCATGCGCACCGACAAATATCACTCCCCTTTTTTTTCTGAAGGCATCCTCAATATACTGACGGCCTTCTAGTTTTATATATCTTTTTATATAGGCCTGGTCTATTTTCTTTAAATAAAGTAGTTCAATAAAATTTTGGGCAAAATTCTGAAAGTTTTTCTTTAAAATTTTTTTCAATTCATCAGGTGTCTTTTCTCGAGCAAAGGCCAATTTAAGATTCTTATAGGCAACAGTTCTGTGTTTTATATCCAAATAAAATTGTAGCCGGCCAATTATCTTGCCGATAAAAAGGGCAAACTCTATCGGCAGCCAACTAAATACGAACATCAAAATTCGCACGCTAAAGTAGACAAGATATTCTTTTGGTGAATGCCTCATCTTGTTTAATCTTTAATTCAATTTTTAAGACAAAAAACCTTATTCTTTCTAAATCAACCAGATAATCTTTTAACCTTATCAGGTCTTTTTCGGTAGTAATTATAATCTCAATGCCGCTGCTCTTACAGACGGTCAAAATATCATCCATATCTTGTTTTGTATAATAATGGTGGTCGGGGAATCTAAATGCCTTGACGATATTTATACCTGAATCGTAGAGCATCTTCTCAAAAGAAGCGGGATCAGCGATACCGCAAAGACAGGCAAGAGATTTATTTTTAAAATCAGATAGCGGTATTAAATTTCTTGCGGTATCCGAAAATTCGTATAGTCCCAAAATTTTATATCCTGCCTCAACAATCAAGGCGCGCGGATTGATTATTTTTAATTCAGACTCTAAATCTTGGATATGCGGATTTATATTGGTCTTGGTGATGACAAAGATATCGGCGCGCTTAAGCGCTGACTTTGGCTGGCGCATTATACCCGCAGGAAGGATATGCTGATTGCCAAAAGGATTGGTAGCGTCAATAGTAACGATATCTAAGTCCCGATACAATCGCCAGTATTGAAATCCATCATCCAAGATAAAAATATCCGGATTAAACCTCTCTCTTATTTTTTGCGCACATCTTATTCGGTCTTTATCTACCCCCACAATAACATCGGCTAATCCTTGCGATAACAAAAGCGCCTCATCTCCCACTTCCTCAAAGGTTAATGTATTGGAATGCAAATCTCTCCCATTTAAAATCAGGCGGGTCTGAGAGGCCATTTTTCTTTTATAACCGCGGGAGAGAATGGCAATCCGGTATCCTTTTCCTCGTAGATAAGAAGCAATAAATGCTACCAGTGGCGTCTTTGCCGTTCCACCCCAGGTGATATTTCCGATACTGATAACTTTTGTATTAAGACGAATGCTTCTTAAAATATGCAACTTATAAAGCAGAGAGATTACACTCAAGACCAGGCCGTAAAATAAAGATAAAACCAACAAACCCAGTTTTACCACTGTGGCTAAAAATCCTTTTTTCTCACCAACGATAATTTCGTAAAGGTATTTTCTCACGATAATAAATTATGGATATATGCTAAATTTTTTTGGCTTGCACCCTGATTGGCCTGGATAATATCGTAGGCATTAGCTCCTAAAGTACGACGTTTAATCTCATCGATGAGTAATAACTTAAGATTTTCTTTTAGTTCCTGCTTATTATTCACGCATAAAATGCCATTACCGTTTAAAAAACAATTAACGATATCCTTAAAATTAAACGTATACGGACCGACGATAATTGCCTTTTTAAAATAGGCGGGTTCAATCACATTGTGCCCCCCTCTTTTTACCAAACTACCACCCACAAAAACCACACTTGCCAAGGCATAAAAAGAAGAGAGTCCGCCAATTGTATCAAGGATAAAGATGCATTTAGTCCTTGGTTGGGAATTTGTAGTTGGAAGCTTGGAGATTAAAAGAGGTCTAAAATTATACGCCTCTACCAACCTTTCTATTTCTCTTGTCCTTTCCGGATGGCGCGGAGCGATAAGCAGTTTTAAATGAGGGAAATCAATCAACAATTCTTTATAAATATCTAAAATAATCTTTTCTTCGCCGGCATGGGTGCTGCCGGCAACAAGCAATCTATCCAACGCGCCTAAGCCCAATTCTGGTTTCTCTGGTGCGGTTTGGGGTCGGGGCATATCAAACTTCATATTCCCCGTAATTTTAACCTTATCCTTATCCGCCCCTAAACAAATAAATCTTTCTTGGTCAGCCTTCGTCTGCGCACAAAAAAGAGTGATTTTGTTTAAAAGCGGCCTTAATAAAAATCGGATTAATCTATATCTTTTATAAGATTTATCGGAAATGCGGGCATTCACCATAACTACAGGAACCCTCTCTCGGTTTAGACCAGAAATAAGATTTGGCCAGATTTCCGTCTCCATAACAATGCACAAACAAGGCTTAATCCTTCTTATAACTCTCTTTACGATAAAACTTAAATCAAGGGGTAGATAAAAAACAAAATCTTTTCTTTGTGCTAAATCCTGCGCAATCCTGTTTGCAGTTTCCGTAATCGTAGAAATTACAATTTGTCTATGTGGGTAATTTTCTCTTATCTTTGTTAATAATGGTCTACTTGCCAAAATCTCTCCTACGCTTACGGCGTGCAACCAAATGGGTGAATCAAATTCAATATCTTTGGATAAAAATCCCAATCTTAAGATAAAATCCCGTCGGAATTTACCTTTAAACGCTGCATAAGGAAGATATATAAGGGCAAATAAAATTAAAATTAAATCATAAATTATAAACATTTTAATTATGCCCTCGGATGAGCGCGGTCATAAATTTTCTTTAATCTATCGGTAGTCAGGTGTGTATAAATCTGCGTCGTTGAGATATTTGCATGACCTAAGAGTTCCTGAACACTCCTTAAATCTGCGCCCCTATTCAAAAGATGGGTAGCAAAAGAATGCCTTATCTTATGGGGTGAGATACCTTTCTTAAGACTTAAATTTCTGATATAGCGGCTTAAGATATCCCTTATCCCCCGGTCAGTAATGCGCCGGTAGTTTTTGTTTAAAAAGAGCGCCTCTGCCGGCTTTTTTCTTTTATCCAGATATTTGCGGATGGCCTCTGTTGCCTTATCGCCAATAGGAAGAAGCCTTTCCTTTTTGCCTTTACCCATAACTTTTACCACTCCACCAATAAAATCAATATCTGAGGCATTCAGATTTATTAATTCACTAACCCGCATACCGGTGCTATAAAGTGTCTCTAAAATAGCCCGGTCGCGCAATCCCTGTTCGGTATCCTGCGGCGGTGATTCAATTAACTGGATTACTTCTTCTTCAGTCAAAAATACCGGCAAGGTCTTTTCTTTTTTTGGACTCATCAAGGTTAACACCGGGTTGTTTTTTAAATAACCTTCGCGACATAAGAACCTGAAGAAGGAACGCAGGCATGACAATTTTCGCGACACTGTCTTTGAGCGCATATTCCTTTCTTTTAGATGCGCCATATATTTTCTCAATAATAGGTAATCTATTCTTTCTATATCTATCTCACCTACAAACGCCTGAAAATCCTTTAAATCCAGACCATAATTAAGTAAGGTATGAAGAGAGGCGTTTTTTTCAATCTCCAGATATCTTAAGAATTTATCAATATAGCGCTGCATATTAAAAATTGTTTTTAAATAAATTAAACCGTATCTTAAGAATCCTCTGCTTCTGAAGAATTATCCGTAGGTAATTTACGGCTGGTATATTTACATTTAGGGAAGTTGCTGCAACCAAAGAAAAACCCTCTCTTAGAACGCCGTTCAACTAACTCACCTCCGCAGCCGGGCACCGGACAACTGACGCCGGTAGTGATGGACTTGGCATTTTTACACTTCGGATAATCTGAACAACTCAAGAATTTTCCTTTACGTCCCCATTTTATCACCATGGGCTTGCCACATATATCACAGGTCTCATCGGTGGCAATAACTTCTTTTTTTATATTGGCCTGCGCAAAGTCCAAACTCTCTTTAAACGGCTCATAAAATTCTTTAAGAATCTGTTGTATCTCTAATTTACCCTCTTCAATTTCATCTAGTTCCTCTTCCATGTGGGCGGTAAATTTGACATCCATTATTTTGGGAAAATATTTAAGTAATAAATCGCAGACCTTAAAACCTAATTCCGTCGGCTTAAGATAACCTTTTATCCTACGGACATAATCACGCATCACGATAGTGTTAATAATGGGGGCATAAGTAGATGGCCTGCCAATCCCCTCCTCTTCCAAGGCCTTGACCAGAGAACTTTCTGAGTAACGGGGTTTGGGTTTAGTAAAATGCTGCTGGGGTGTAAGTTTTAAAAATCTTAAAGTTTCATTCTTTTCTAAAAGAGGAAGTTCCTTTTTATTTTCTTCCTCTTCCCTAATCTCATATACGCGACTAAAGCCATCGAAGACAAGCGTTCTTGCTGCTGCGCCAAATTGGAATTTGCCGGCATGGATATCCACAGAAGTAACTTTATAAATAGCGGGTAGCATCTGGCTGGCAA
>JAMWDD010000006.1 GCA_023818885.1 Candidatus Omnitrophota bacterium
TGATGAGACAAAGAAGATTATTGACGGATTTTTACGTTATCTGAGAAAATACAAACAATCTAAACACGCCTAACTAAATTAACTAACTTAACTAGTCTAACTAACTAAACGAACGATGCTTTATTTAGCTTTCATATATCATATGCACCAGCCGTATTACACCAACCTTCTGACAAAGGAGTCGCCTTCGCCATGGGTGCGCTTGCACGCCACCAAGGACTATTCCGATATGGTGCTTATCTTGGAGAAATTCCCCAAAATCCATCTGACCTTTAATTTAGTGCCGTCGTTAGTTGAGCAGATAGAAGATTATATTCATAATAGTATCAGAGACGCTTTTGAGATTATCTCCCAGAAAAGAACAAGCGAACTAACTGAGCAAGATAAACATTTTATCCGGCGCAACTTTTTTAAAATTGACCCGCAGCGGGTTATCTCGCGCTTCCCGCGTTTTTATCAACTTTATCACAAGGCCTTAAGCAACGCCGCTTTTACCGAACATGATTACTTGGATTTAGTGGTTTGTTTTAACTTGGCCTGGATTGACCCGTATTTTAGGCAAAGCATGCCGGAATTAAGGCGCATAGTAAGCAAGGGAAGGTTTTTTAATGAAGAAGATAAACAAATAGTTTTAGAAAAACAAAGAGAAATAATTCGCCAGACGCTGCCTACTTACAAAAAATTTATTGCAAGAGGTCAGATTGAAGTAAGCACCACCCCGTTTTATCATCCCATTTTACCTTTGCTTTATAATACCAAAATTGCGCTGGAGGCCAACCCCAAGACACACATCCCCGCGGACGTAGTTTTTAATTATCCTCAGGATGCCAGGGCGCAAATCTTTAACGCCGTGGACTTTATGGAACAGCATTTAAACAGAAAACCGCAAGGGATGTGGCCGTCTGAAGAGGCAGTGAGCGAGCATATACTGCCGTTTATAATTCAATCCGGCATTAAATGGATTGTTACGGACGAAGCCGTCCTGTTTAAGTCCACAGGCAAGAAAAGAAGCGGCAAGACGCTTTATCAGCCGTATCGGCTGGAGAGAGAAGACGGCGTATTAAATATGGTTTTTCGCGACAGGAATTTGTCGGATTTAATCGGCTTTATTTACCACCGATGGAAGACGGAAGATGCGGTAAATAATTTTATGCACCATTTGCAAAACATCCACCATCTTTTTAAGGACGATGATTGCCTGTTGACAATTGCTTTAGACGGAGAGAATGCCTGGGAATATTATCCCAATGATGGGTGCGATTTTCTTAATTTGCTTTACCAGAAGATTTCTGATGCGGATTTTATTAAAACGGTAACCGTAAGCGAATATTTAGAAACACACCCTGCGCAGCAGACAATTAAGAAATTAAAAGCCGGCTCTTGGATTAACGGAGATTTCCAGAAATGGATCGGTAACCAATATAAGAATAAGGCCTGGGAATATCTTGCGCAAGCGAGAAAACTTTTAACGAACCCTCAGGCCCCAATACCTAACCCCGAACTTGCCTGGAAGCAAATGTACATTCTGGAGGGCTCAGATTGGTTTTGGTGGTACGGGGATAAATTGCCCGAATTTGATGCGCTTTTCAGGATGCATCTATCTAATTTTTACCGCATTATCGGCAAAGAACCTCCCGAATATTTAAATTCGCCTCTTGAGCCGGCATAAGATATAAAAATTTCCTCCCCAATATATCGCATTAATAAACAAGTCCGATACTATATCTACGCTAATCTAGTTTTTTTGCGCTTAAATCTGAGTTAAATTATTATAAAATATAATAAACTTTTATGTAATATATAAAATATTCAAAACTCATTGACAAGCAAAGACTTTATGTTAAAATATATAAAATTTGAGCGTAAATCTTAAGGCCGGTTTCATGATATAAATGGACAAAAGAGAACTCTACGAACACTTAGCCAAAATCTACCTGGATAGTTCCAAAAAACATCAAAAAAGACAGCAGAATAAGCAATATCTGATTGACTCAAGGCATCTTTATATAGTATTGACTGTTTTTATTTTAGTTATTATCCCTTTTATCCTCATAAAGATAAATACCTTCCATAGAAAAAGCGATTTAGGCCTGTATAATACTGCCTTAGTCATCCAGCCGGATGCGGTAAAAATCAACTACAATTTTTTTGCGGCTAAAAAGGAAATTTATACTCTGCCTTTAAAGGGCTTGGACCTCAGCGCTTATAAGGCCTTGGCGTTTTCTTTAAGGAAAATGAAGGAAAATAGCGACATCTCTTTGCGTATAGAATTGGCCAATGCCTTTAATGAAAGGGCTGCTTCCTATGTCGGCGACATTTCTCCCGGCTGGAAGGACTATAAAATAGATTTGAGCGTTTTTAAGAATATCACTGATTGGACATGCGCTAAAGAACTGCTTTTCATCGCTGAAGAATGGAATGCAAAAGAAAAAAATGATGTGATATATATTGAGAATGTCAGGTTTCTTAAATAAAAAAGGAGGAGGGCTCAATGCGTATTATTGCGATAGCCAATCAGAAAGGCGGTTGCGGCAAAACTACTACATCCGTTAACCTTGCGGCAGCTTTAGCTTTTAACGGCAAGAAAGTTCTGCTTATTGATTTAGACCCTCAGGCGCATGCGACTATTGGTTTGGCAGTTGATTCTGACTTCAATATTTATAATGTGCTTTCGCCGATTACTCAGAAAAAGGCAAAACTGGAAAATATCGTAAAAAATGTCGGCAAAAATTTTGATGTAGTTCCTTCCGGAATTGTCCTAAGCACTTTAGAGCAGGAGTTGTCAGATGAAATAAGCAGGGAGTCGCGCCTGGCCGATACCCTTGCTAACTTTGTAAATGCCAGATACTATGATTTTGTCCTGATTGATTGTCCGCCTAATCTTGGCCTTTTGACTATAAATGCTATCCGCGCATCATCTGAGATTATCATCCCTGTGGAGGCCAGCCGCTTTTCTATTGACGGCATCGGCCGTTTAATAGAGATAGTAGAACTCATAAAGGATAGACTTAACCATAGCGTAAATTACCAAGTTTTGGTTACGATGTTTGATTCGCGGCTTAAGCATTCCTTTACGATGCTTGAGAAAATAAAGAAAAATTTTGGCGACAAAATAATGGCTAATATTATTCACGTAAATGTAAAGTTGAAAGAAGCCCAGAATGCCGCAACCCATATACTTAACTACGATAAGTATTCAAGAGGCGCAAAGGATTATTTTAGTTTAGCCCGCGAGTTAATTACCCGCTTTGAAGCGTCTGCGGCAGGAGAGAATGCGCTGGATGCGGCCTTAAAAGAAAGCAGGATAAAGAAGGAAATTAAAGAACTGGTTCGCCAGGAATATGCCCGTTTAAACGAGATAATTTTTTCTATTTCCGCTCCGCATGCGAAAAACGTCTATGTAGTTGGAGATTTCAACGATTGGAAGCAGGATGATTCCAGCCGTATGCAGCGCGATAACGATGCCTGGACTAAAAAATTGGCTTTACCTTCAGGCAAATACCGTTATCGCTTTGTGGTGGATGATAATTGGGTGGAAGATCCGAATAATCTTCAAAAGACGGCAAACCCCTTTGGCGGGCAGGATTCTTTATTAGAGATTTGAAATGAACCAAAAGTTTTCTGAAAGACGGGCTAAAATTAAAAAAATAAAAGCCCGGGCGCTGGCTGCCTGTGCATACCTATTTTTCTTCTGTATCTTTCCTATATTGCTGCATAAAAAGGATGAGTTTATTGCACATCATGCCAGGCACGGCCTGACTTTATTTAGCCTGGAAGTAGCAACCGTGTTATTATCCATCATACCGTTCTTCGGCCTGTTTGTGTCGCCGTTTATCTTAAGTCTGTGTATCTTTCTTTCAGTCTGGGGGGTAATAGGCGCGGTAAAAAATCAATACAACCGGATATTATTTCTGTCGGATATTGCCCAGAAGATTCATCTGTAATTATGCAGACGCAGGCTGCTATAAAGTTGCGCAGAAGCGTGCGCGCATTTGAGCCGCAGGCGCAAATTTCAAAAGAGGATATCAAAACGCTTATAGATAGCGCGCGGCTTGCCCCTACGGCCAGAAACATCCAGCCCTGGGAATTCATCGTCATTACGAATAAAGATATGCTTGAAACTATAGGTGGTATTGCGGATAATGGCAGATTTATTGCCGATGCCAGCGCTTGTATCGCGGTTTTCTGCAAAGACACCAAATATTATTTAGAAGATGGCTGTGCTGCCACAGAAAATCTGCTTTTGGCAGCCACAGATTTAGGCCTGGACAGCTGCTGGGTGGCGGGAGATAAAAAACCGTATTGCCTTAGGATAAAAGAACTTTTAGGCGTTCCGGATGATTTCAAATTAGTAAGTATGGTTGCCTTAGGTAAGTCAAAATCTAAAGAAGAAGCCAAACCAGAAAAACGTCCACTTAGGGAAGTCATACATTGGGAAAAATTCTAAAAAAGAGGGGGAGGTGGATTGTAGATGCCCATAAAAAAGAAAAAAGTAAAGAAGGCCGTTAAAAAAAGACGCATTGCCAAACTAAAGAAAAAGATTACAAAGCCAGTCAAAGTTAAAGTTCAAGTTCCTAAAGAAGAATTGGTCGGCATAATTACCCATTATTTTCCGCATGTAAAAGCCGGGGTTTTAAAGCTAAAAGTTCCTTTAGCCATTGGTGACACGATTAAAATAAAAGGCCATACTACTGACTTTACGCAAACAGTAACTTCTATGCAGATTAACCATGTGCCTATCACCAAAGCAAAAAAGGGTGATGAGATAGGGCTTTTGGTAGAATCACGGGTGCGCAGAAAAGACAAGGTTTTTAAGGTGAAATCCTAAAAAGGAGGCGAAAATGGGCGGTTTGGCAATGAGCGGCTTGGCATTATTAGGACAGGGAATAGCTACGGCATTGATTGCGTTAGGAATTGGTTATATCGTCTGCGACTTAGCGGATAAACAAAAAGATTTTTTAAAAGTGGGAGGTTATATCTTAGGGATAATAATTATTATTTTAAGTTTATTGATGCTTATCAACACCTTGATTACCAGTTTTGGTCTGAGCCGGCGTCTGAGTAGTCTTGGTTTGCAGCAAATGCCGCAGTCAAGAAGGATGCAACCTTATACACCTCTTCAGCCACAAAATCAGACGCAGACCGAGCCGTCTAAGAAATAGAAAGGAAGGAAGAATGAGAAATAAATTATATCTATATTATTTATCTCTTTTCTTTTTCTTGTTCTTGGCCCTGAGTAATTCGGGGTGTTTCTGGCTTTTAGCGGGTGGCGCGGCCGGTTATGAAATAAGCCCGGATAGTGTAGAAGCCAGCTTTGATACCAGTTTTTCACGCGCCTATCGTGAAAGTGTAGCGGTGCTCCGTAAATTAGGAAAAACTACGATGGAAGACGAAAGGGGAGGGTGGGTAAAGGTAGAATTTGATAATTATAAAGTTGCCGTGCACATTCAGCAGCAGACTGCGAATTCCGTTAAAATTACAGTTTCCGCGCGTAAATTTGCTACTCCCCGCTCCCAAAAAGCACGCGATATCTTAGATATGATTGCCGCACGCTTAAGATAAGGGGACGTTTCCCTTTAATATAACCGATTGTTATTTAAAGAGTTACGAACCCCTCTTTTAAAAAAGGAGAAAAGATGAAAAATTTATTTATTTTTAGTATCATTTTCTTATTCTTTTTATCTTTAGCGGGGTGCGCATCAGGTAAGTCGCGGGCAGTAGAGGGTGCGGTGATTGGTGGCTTGGTAGGTGCAACTGCAGGCGGAATTGTTGGCCATCAGAGTCATCATGGTCTTGAAGGCGCAGGCATTGGCGCGGCTGCCGGTGCGTTAACCGGAGCGCTTGTCGGTAGCCAGATACCTGCCCAATCTTCGCCAACACCTCAACAAACGCAAGACATAAACCCCAATCAAATAACTATACAAAATATCATTGAGATGACCAAGCAAGGCATAAATGATGCAGTAATCATTGACCGCATCCAGTTAACTAACTCCAGATTTAACTTAACTCCCCAAGATATACAAAACTTAAAAAATCAAGGCGTAAGCGATACAGTAATTGCCGCAATGCAGGCAAAATAAAAAGGAGGTAAAAATGTTTTGGAAATACTGGATGGATGTAACGATTATGAGTTGGTCTTTCTTATTTATTTCTTTAGCCCTGGCGTATCTGGTATGTCTTCAGGCACTAAAAGAAAAGAATTTCGTGAGAATGCTGGGGATTGCTATTTCAACTATTATTATCGGCTCAGTCGCCCTACTTGCCTTGGGTAAAATCATCTTTACCCGCATACTAATTTCACAAAAGCAATTGATGCGGCAAATTCGCGAAAGAAGGATATATCAGCCATATCCTAAATGGCAAATACAGCCGCCCGTTCCGTCTAAACCGAGTTTGCGCCCTAAATAAATTCTCCTTAATAACCCGTATTTTGTTTTTCTTGCCTGGCCTAACTTCCTATAATATATCTTATGTTAACTTGAGCATATAAAAAACATCTATCATAAATCTATATATAGCAATAACTTACATAAATTTAAGATTTTTCTGTGTATAACTTTAAAATTATTCTTCCTTTAGAAGACGTTTGAGGATTTTGCCACTTGAATTTTTGGGTAGGGTTGCTCTAAACTCAATATATTTGGGAATTTTGTAAGGCGCTAATCTTTGTCTTAAATATTGGATAATCTCCTGCTCAGTTGCTACTTCATCGTCTTTTAAAACCACAAAACCCTTAGGCACTTCGCCTTTATGGGTATCGGTTATACCAATTACTGCTGCTTCCTTGACTTTGGGATTCTGATAAAGTACCTCTTCAATTTCTCTGGGATAGACGTTTAGGCCGCGCACATTAATCATTTCCTTTTTTCTACCCACAATATAAACATAGCCATCGGTATCAAATCTAGCCATATCGCCCGTATAAAGCCAGCCGTCTCTAAGAGTTTCCTGGCTGGCTTCGGTCTGCTTATAATAACCCTGCATAACATTAGGACCTTTTACCAGTAATTCTCCGATTTCTCCTGTCTCTACCTCTTTCCCCCTCTCATTTACTATCTTTAATTCTATATTTTTAGAAATACTTTTGCCGATGGAACCTGCAACTCTCCTTCCACTTAGCGGATTTAAGGTTACTACGGGTGAGGCCTCGGTAAGACCATAACCCTCCAATAAGGGTACCCGAAAACGCCTTTCAAAATTCCTAAAGGTCTCCACCGGTAGCGCAGCGGCCCCCGAAATACAGATTCTGACCGGATTAAATAATTTTATCAAAGGTGTCCGGGCTATTTTAGGCAATTTAAGGCCATTTAAAATATTATAAATGGAAGGTATGGCCACAAATATAGTCACCCGATGCTTTCTAATCGCGCGGATAACCCTTTTAAACGGCTTTAAGGATTTCATAAGCACTATTTTTGCGCCAATAGATAATGGTAGATTCATACAAACAGTAGCAGCAAAGGAATGGAATAGCGGCAGGATACAGATAAAGGTATCGGCGGCTCTGACTTTAATAACACTTGCAGAGTCAAGGGCGTTAGAAACTAGATTATAGTGCGAAAGCATCGCCCCCTTAGGATGTCCGGTAGTACCTGAGGTATATAAAATTACAGCGAGGTCTTGCGGTTTACTTGAGGCCGCGTTCAGATTTTGAGGATTACCCTCCCTAATTTCATTAAAATCGGCGATATTATCTTTTGCCTTAACAGTAGTAATAATTATCTTTAAGCTCTCCACCCGCAAACGCAATTCTTCTGCCATATCGACATAGGCGCGGCTGGTAATAATACAGACTGCCCCGCAATCTTCTAAAATATATTTTGCCTCTTCTATTTTAAACATATAATTAATCGGAACCACCACCGCCCCTGCTTTAAGAATCGCGTAATAACTAATCACAAATTCCGGACAATTATCTAAAAATACGGCTATTTTATCTTGTTTTTTGATGCCCAGATTAAGGAGACCCGCGGCAATTTCATCGGTCAAGTTATCCAGGGTCTTATAATTTATCTTTTTAGCGCCAAAGACAAGGGCAATACGCTGAGGATACTTGCGGCTGCTGAAGCGGAGTGATTCGGCGAGGTTTTCCGGAATCATAGATTATGGGTATTTGTTAAGTTCTTTTAACTTGCCGGCAATAAATCTTTTGGGTCTTCTATTTTTATCAAACAATCCCCAATAAGGTTCAATCTCTAAATGCATCTTCCAGGGCTGGTCAAAGGCCTCAAAATAAGCAAAATTTACTTCGGTTTTTTCTAAGAGGTTAAAAAATATTTTTTGATTCTTCTGGTTTGCCTGGATATCGCCTTTGGTAGGAAAACCTACCTCCTTTACCAATGTAGGCTTACCCTTGGCTGCCCTCAATAAAATTTTATAAGCATGTCTGACAAAGTTTACTGCCTTTTTGGGGTCCTTTGTATTAAATAAAAAAGGATGGATATTGGGGAATATCCAATCTCCTAATTTTACTACGCGTTCATTGGCGTAATCAGTTATTTCTTCGCTTGTGGTAACAGGTCTCTGCGTCGCCTGCCTTACATAAGACATAACCTTATCTAATTCTTCTATTTCGTAGCGCCTGCCTAAATTTTCGTTACCTAAGCAATAACCATCAACGAAACTTGAGGCATTGATTGCCGCTTGTAATTCCTCCTGGCTAAAAATATCCCACACGCCCATAATCACGCCTTGAAATCCCATTCTTTTTGCGGTTTCGGGTATATCAGCGAAGATACCATGCGCACTATAAGTGATTATCCCATTAAAACCTGCCTCAAGTAGCAGTTTTAAATCCTCCTCTATCGAAGAAAGCGTCGGATAATCTCCTGAATAGGGACTGTAGTTGGTGGGAGAATAAGCCACCCATTTAAGTTGATACAATTTATCGTTAAACTCAGTATCAAAAGAATAGCTATTTTTAACTATGCAAATTACCGAGAGAATAATAAGAAGTGCGCAGATTATCTTCATTCAGAATTTACGTCTGTAATTTTCTCTAGGCGCCCCTGAAAGACCTTCGCTTCTTCGGCTCTCCCCATCTCATTGTAAAGTGCTACCATATTTTTTAAAATCATTGCGATGGTAGAATCACCGGAAGTGGGATCCTCTTCTACAATTTTTAATGCACGTTTATAAAAAGATTCTGCTTCTTGATATTTTTTTTGCGCCTTGCAAATCTCAGCCAAATTATTAAGCGCTGCTGCCACATCTATATCTTCAGGACCTGGTCTGTTCTCAACGATATCTAAGGCCCTTCTTGAGAAGGCCTCGGCCTCTGATTCTCTTCCTTGAATATGGTATAGATAAGCCAATGTATTTAAACAAAGAACAACCTCCGGCTTATCCGGCCCAAATTCTTTTTCGGCTAAAACCAAGGCCTCTTTTGTCAACCTAATAGAATCTTGTAATTTGCCTTGTTGATAAAATGTGTTGGCTTCTTCTAATAAATCATCCCATGATTTTGCCTGTGAATATAAAGGTATACTGAGAAAAAAAAGCAAAAATATAACTGAGATAATTTTTATTGACATATACATTTTAAGTCACAGGAACTTTTTGTTTAGCAGGATTTTGAACTTTTACTTTTTGCCTGGTTGACTTTGAGCATTCGCCTGTCCAGCAATATAAACAGAGTTTTTCTTTCGGCAGACCTATTGCCTTTATCATATCTTCTAATGTCTGATACCTTAAAGTAGTTACTCCCAAATCCTTAGCAACCCATTCTACCATTTGCTCGTATTTTCTAGATTTGCAATCAAGATATTCTGAAACATCTTCAAGGTCTTTTCCTTCGATACTGCGGATAGCGCGACGACAAGCCAACTCTTCGATACTACGCGTAGAAATATTAAATTTACAGGGAAACATTAAAGGCGGACACGCCGGCCGGATATGCACTTCTTTTGCGCCGCAATCCCAGAGCTTTTTAATCGTGAAATTTTTCAACTGTGTTCCTCTCACAATCGAATCTTCGCATACCACAATCCTATTACCTTTGATAATTTCTTTTATCGGCACAAGTTTCATCTTGGCAATCAAATCCCTTGTCTCTTGAGAAGGTGGCGTGTAACTCCTGCCGTAGCCGGGGGTATATTTAACAAGCGGCCGCCTGTAGGGTTTACCTGATTCCATGGCATATCCCAAGGCATGGGCAATCCCTGAATCAGGAACGCCCGAAACTATATCTATCTCTATATCCTTATCTCTCCTGGCCAGATAACGACCACACCTTTCTCTTACCAATTCCACATTTACGCCTTCGTAGCTAGAGGCAGGAAAGCCGGTATAAATCCATAGAAAAGCACAAATCTGATTCGTATCCCTACCTTCTTTTTTTGACACCAGGCCATTTTCGTTTATCAGCACGATTTCTCCTGGCTTTAAATACTTTACTATTTCAAAGCCATTATTTAAAAAGGCAGTGGTCTCCGAAGTAACTGCCCAGGCATCTTTGCGTCTTCCTATAATAAGCGGGCTATAGCCGAGTCTATCGCGGGCAGCATAAATCCCTTCTTTATTTAAAAGAAGCAACGAACAAGAACCCTCTATCAACTCAAACATCTTTTCTATCCCATCTATAATATTACTACCCCGCACGATTAACTTGGCAATTAGCTCCGGAGAATTAACACCGGCTTTGCTTATCTCGCTAAAGGATACACCCTCTTTCATTAATCGGTTAGCCAACTCATCCATATTCTCTATAAAACCGTTGCTAACTAAACAAAATGGTCCAAACTGAGAATTTAAATAAATGGGCTGTTCGTCAAAAGAACTAATTACGCCAATGCCTTTGTTACCCTTCATGAGTTTGGCATCCTCGTAAAATTTTGATTTAAACTGGGTATGGCTTATATTGTGTATATGACGACTAAAGTCATTTCCCAATACTGCCATACCGCCATATTCAGTTCCCAAGTGAGAATGATAATCCGTGCCATAAAACAAAGTTTGCACACAATCTTGTTGCGAAACTACACCAAAAATTCCACTCATTTTATCTACCCTGTTTTAATTTTTATGAACCGATATTTGACTTAATATTTATGCCGGCAAGGCTCTCTGAACCCCTTGCCTCCTGAATCCAGCCATTATAAAGACCGCAATTTTCCCTAACTTTAATCGCTTGGCTATATTCTTCTTCGGTTATCCGTCTATTTAATTGAGGATCTGCACCGGCTTTATGGCAAGGTAAATATTGGCTCATTAAACTTACGTAAGTTTCTTCTGATAATTCTTCAGCGATAAATCTTAAAATCTGGTGTGTGCCGGAAATGTTATGGGGTAAAACTAGATGCCTTATGATTAAGCCACTCTCAATTATGCCTTCCTTGTTTATTTTGGCTATACCTACTTGCCGGTGCATTTCTTTAATAGATGCCCGATTGTATCGCGGGTAATTATCGGCTCCAGAATATTTTCCTGCCATTGCGCTATCCGCATAACGCATATCGGCTAAGTAAATATCCACTATTCCCTCTAAATTTTTGATAATTTCAGGCAATTCATAGCCACTGGTGTTATAAACTATGGGTATTTCTAACCCCCCAGAAATGGCTGACTTTAAGGCGGATAAAATCTGCGGCATAACATGCGTAGGAGTAACGAGGTTAATATTATGGCATCCTTTTTCCTGAAGTTTAAGCATTAATTCCGCCAATTCCTGAATCTCAATCTCTCTACCCTCCCCCTTTTGACTAAATCTATAATTCTGACAATATATACAGCGCAGATTGCAGTTAGAAAAAAATATTGTCCCTGAACCACGGTCTCCTGATATCGGCGGTTCTTCACCATAATGCGGGAAAGCAGCATAAACCTTTGGTTTCAGGCCAGTCCTGCAGAATCCCTTTTTATCTTTTAAACGATTAACCCTGCAGAGACGCGGACAAATAGCACAGGACTCAAGAAGTCGATAAACCCTGTCTATGACTTCATCTAATTTTGCATTTCTGTATAATTCTAGGTATGAGGGAGACATTTTAACTGTTTTTGATAAATCTGCCTTATTTCATTAAAAATATCGATATAATCTTTAGTTTTATAATCGGGATATGTCCACGGCCAACTTTTAAATGTCCGGGCCTGATAATACAATGTTACTTCCGCATAAATTCCTTTATCTAAATAAATTCGGTGTTTGTAATCTTTGGTCGTCGCCAGTACTAATTTAGAAAGATTCAAATAACCGGGGTCAATATTTATTTTTCTGCGACTATCAACGGAAAATTTTTTTTCCAGCTTGTTTGTAATTATCTTAATCTTGGCTAAGTCCTTAGGTGAAAGAAGCTTCTCAAAACTTATAAAATATCTGTTAAGACCAGCGCCTAATTCTTTCCCATAATAATCCGTAAAATTAAATGGCCGTGGCATACTTTCATAGTCAATATTTCCGAAATAGCGTATCAGTTGTTTTTTTGTTTTTGTATAGACCAATTTGTTATTTGTAATTAAACCGATGACCAGTTTGACTCTCTCCGGATAATGCGGACTCCCCATTTCTTAAGATTAGCAAGGGTCCTTATAAAAGTAAGGCTTTACTGAATCTGTTCATAAGCAAGGTGATGATGGATGTAGTTAGATAAAACGTTTAGGTCTTTTTTATCTATTTCGTTAAAAAAAATGGCAATGTTATAACCTGTGGGTACCGCCTCTTCGGTGCGCACGACCACGCCTTTACAAAAAATGTTTCTTTTTGTATCTGGCAAATTAATGCAGATTGCCAATTTTGTTAAGGGCTTTATGTATCTATCTACATGACAATATGCACCGCCGCAGCTTATATTTTTAGTTTCCACGACAAAATCCGCCCCTTTTAATGCAATGCTTAAAGGTAAATTTTTATTTATGCGGGGGTATTTTCTTCTTTCCTGACGTCTTTTAGACATTAGGGGGAGGCGGGAGTTTCTTCTTTTTGTTTTGCCTTCTGAACCTTGCGCCAACATTTCTTTGTGCAGTAGTATTTGCCGTTACGGTAATAAAGTTTTATCTTTTTAAGGGGCTTACCGCAACCCAAACAATTAGTTTGTTTTTCCTGAACCGGTGGTTTTTCTTCAGTTGTAAGAGGAGATTTTTCTTCTGCCATATAAATCTTTATCCTTTCTTTAATAAATTAAACAGATGCCCATTTAAATAATCAGCCAAATTGCATCTATCCTTATAACTTATCTTTGTGAACTCTACTCCTATCCGATAACGGTCGCTGTGGGAAAGGTTACATGACCAAACTACCCTGCCCATCAGATTGATTATCTTCAGGGGTATCCCTATTTCTAACCGCATATTTGTAGATGAAGGAATAAATTTTTCGCTCACAAAACCAATGCCACCTACACTAATGTCCCTTAAGCGGCTGGCGTAAACATCCTTTGAGCCGACTATCCGGTAGCGAAAAGGTAACTTCAGATTAATGCGGGGGAATATCCTTTTTTCGGTGAAGGCGGCTTTCATTATTGCCTCCTTCTTTAATTTAACCCCTTCCTTTCAATTTTTAATATAACATATATATACTATAATATCAAGTGTCATAATTTTTTTTCAACGCCATCTTAATTAAGGAAATTGGCAAATTTTCTTTTATTAAGGTCTTGCCAATATCTTTTAGAAGGACAAATCTTGTTATTTTTCCTTGGAATTTTTTATCATAATATAAAGCACTTAAAATTTTAGCCAAAGAAACGCCCTTTATCTCACAAGGTAGGCCGTAAGATCTGATAAGTTGAATTATCCGCATAAATTTATCCTTCTTCAGCAGTTTGAGTCTTGCGCTTATATCCAAAGCGCATAACATACCCAAGGCCACCGCCTCCCCGTGAGTATATCTTCTATATCCTGCAGCAGCCTCAATAGCATGTCCGAATGTATGACCAAAGTTTAATACGGTCCTAACCCCTTTTTCTTCTCGTTCATCCTGCTCTACAATCTTGGCTTTAATGCGACTTGCGCGGTTGATAATAAATTCAAGCGCTTTCTCATCCCTCTCTATAATCTTTTTTTGATTTCGCTCTAAATACTTAAAAAGTATCTTATCCTTGATTATGCCATATTTGATAACCTCCGCCAGACCCGAGCGCATCTGTCTTGCATTTAAAGTCCTAAGCAAGGAGATATCACTTACTACCAGACGGGGCTGATAAAAAGCACCAATCAAGTTTTTTGCCTCTGGCAAATCTACGGCTGTTTTACCGCCAATCGCGGCATCGACTTGACTAAGCAAAGTTGTGGGTATTTGAATATAAGGCACACCGCGTTTATAAATACTGGCAATAAAGCCAGTCAAATCCCCAATTACACCACCCCCAAAGGCAACTAAAAAAATTCGCTTAAATTTTGCTAACCTTACAATATCCCTGATTACCGCCACAGCAGTATTAATAGATTTTGTCTTTTCGCTCTCGGGCAAAAGCTTAAATTTAAAATCTCGAATACCTCCTTTTAAAAAAGAATTTTCTAACCGTACGCCATATTTTCTTCGTAAATAGGGGTGGGTAATAATATAAGCATAGGTTCCGAGATTTAGGTCTTTAACCAAATCTCCTACTTGAGATATCGCGCCAGAAGAAATTATAATATTGTAATTTCGGCAGCCCAGGTCTACTTTAATCTTTTCCATCCTAATATGTAACACCGAGTAGATTTAAGATTAATTCAATTATAGGTTGTATGATGTTATGAAAGGCACCCGCAAAAAATAGAAATAAAACAATAATAAAACCAAAAGGTTCTAATAAAGCATATTGTGCGGCTAAATTTCGGGGAAGTAGACCCATTAAAACCCTTGAGCCATCTAAGGGAGGTAAAGGAATCAAATTGAATACGGCCAAGGCCACATTAATAATCAGAAGTTGCGTAAGGATTAAATAAAGAATACTGTTTAAGGCGATGAATTTTAGGAACACACTCAATATAACTGCGAATACTAAATTAGAAAGTGGCCCCGCCAGACCTACCCAAATAATATCTCGGTGGGGATTTCTTAAGGCATTGAAATTTATAGGTACTGGCTTGGCATAGCCAAAAAGAAATCTTCCACCGGTAGAAATGAATAACAACAACGGCATAATTAATGTCCCGACAGGATCAAGATGTGCTAAAGGATTAAGCGTAAATCTTCCTAAATATTTAGCCGTCATATCGCCTAACTTATATGCCGCCCAAGCGTGAAAAAACTCATGAACGCTTACCGCAATCATAAGAAGCGAAAAAGAAATCAATAACCCTATAAACTGAGAAATATTCAATTTAACCTTTCTATCTCTTCAGTTCTGCCTTTTTTCTAACCGCAGTTTTGTGAATCCATCCATAAGTTTCCTCTGTTGGCTCAATAATATACCAGTTATCCACAAACTTTATGATATTGACGGTTTGGCCTTTTTTAAGTTTTCCTAAAATTGGTGATTTAGTATCTGGTCTTAGTCGGATATTCACATTTTCACTATTTACCACGCCTGTTTTTTCATCCAGCGCGCTAATATATTTAGAAAATACATAACAGGAAGCGCTCTTAGGTAAGGTTATCCTGTACCACTCATAAAAACTCCCCCTTACCACTACGCTTTCATCCTTATCTAATTTGATTATGGTCTCAGAGTTTATTGTAGAATCGGTGCGTACATTTGCCCCCTCTATAACTACCACTGCCAAGAAGGGAAAATTTTCTTCAGCAAAGAGAAAAGTTACAAAGACAAACCCGATTAAAAGAATTAAATTGATTTTCTTTACTGCTGTCATCCAAAAAGACGTGGTTATTTAGCTGGCTTTTCTGCGGCAGGTGATGGCGTCGTAGAAGTAGCCTCGGTTGGGGTAGCGGCCTTCTCTTGCTTTTCCTTCTTTATTTTCATCTTAATTATTTTTACTTTGGGCAAACCAAATACTTTATCACCTTCACGCCACTGACCTTTCGCAAGCATCATCTTAAGTCTTTCTGAACGCCGCAAGACCGATTTATGCTTTTTGCCTTTTTCTGATATATCCAATGAAGGGTGGATAGACATTGTTTATAGCCTCCTGATAAAGCAATCCTGGTATTTTTTCTTTAACTTATCTAAAGATATTTTTGCTTCTTCTTTAGTAGGATAATTTCCTACACAAACGATTAAATATTTTCCTTTTGGCAAAACTACCGAATCAAATCCTTTTTTCTTAAGTAATTCTACTTCTTTCAAGGCCTCATTCTTTGCTTTAAAACTGGCTACCTGTATGGTGTAGACAAAGCCGGTCTGACTTTTCTGCAGAGGGATGGAATTTTTTTGTTCTATCCCGGAAATCTGTTTTGGCTGCTGCGGCAATAATTTAATCTTTTCTATTTTAGATACTAAAATCTGTCCTTCGGGAAGGGATGATTTTTGTACTTTTTCTGTTTGAGGTGGCATAGGAGGAAGTTCATTCTGTTTTAATGTCTCCTGCTTAAGCATTGCCACATCATAATTATCGCTTCTTACCTGACGCATGCCAATTTTTTTACCCCGCTCTACACCCAAAGAGAATGATACTAAACCCCAAGTCAAAAGACCAATTATAAATAAAATTATCTTCTCATGCGCTAAAATGCGCATAAGAAATGAAAATCGAAAGGCCCTTCGTGCAGGAGGCATAGCATTGCTCTTAAGAGAAATTAATTCTAATTGCTCTGCTCTCTTATACATCTTTTTTATTATTTTGTAAAATTTTATAATATATTATATTCATTTTACATTATATTTCAAGTATTTTTTTAAATTTATTTTCTTGGCTACCTTTAAAAAGGCCTCCACCACTGTGGGGTCAAACTGTGTGCCGCTCTTTTTCTTTATCTCCTCTAAGGCCTCTTCTATATTCATCCTTTCTCTATACGGCCGGCCGTAAACCATGGCCTCAAAAGCATCAGCAACTGCCATAATCCGTGAACCAATCGGAATCTGTTTTCCTTTTAAACGCGAAGGATAACCCGTGCCATTGTATCGTTCATGATGATGCATGATGATGGGAATCGCGGGTTTTAATATCTGTAAGTGCCTGAGCATCTGAACGCCTTTTGCCGGATGATACTTAATAATCCGACGCTCTCTGGGCGTCAGTTTTGTGGTCTTGGTTAATATCTCAAGAGGGATATCTACCTTACCCGTATCGTGAAGAAGACTGGCGTATTGTAAACTCTGAACGGAGCGCTCATCCATCTGCATCTGGTGTGCAATGGCCGTAACTAAACGACTGAAATATGGTGAGTGGGTGTATTCTTGAGGCACGCGTACATCCAATAATGTGACGAGCGACTTTATACTACCCATTATAATTTTTTCTTGCTCTTTATAAAGTTGTAGATTTCTTATACCAATTACCATCTCTTCCATCAAAGTCATCATTATCTCTTGGTCAAAGACATCAAATTGTTTTTCTTTTTTACTGCGTACCAGATGAATCAGGCCAATCACATCCTCAGCAACTAAGGGGATATACAATCCATGGTTATGTCTTAAAGAAGTGGCGGTTTTTATGATATTTTTTTCTATTTTATTTAGGATAGGCAATCGTTTCTCGGTCATAGTTATTTTCTTTTTATTAACGATGCATTTAAGGAATGAATATTTGCGCGTGTGGTCTACAAGCATTATCATACAATATTGGACATTTAAAACCTGACATAGTGTTTTAGACAAGCGCATAATCAGGTCTTGCAGATTAAAGGTGGAAATAACCAGGCGGTATATGCTATGGATTGCGGAAACGATGGTCTTATACTTTTTCGTCAGGGTCGAATAACTTCTTGTACTCATCTAACGCGCACCTATCAGTCATCGCGGCAATATAATCACAGATTATCTGCCGTTTTCCATCCAAACGTATCCTTTTTGTATCCTTAGGAGGCAAAAGCGCAGGATTATTTATATAAACTTGGAAAAGCCCATGGATAAATCGCTTTGCCCGGTTGGACATGCGCAGTACTCGCCAATTATTATAGAGTTCATCATAGATAAATTTTCTTAAAGGTAACCTTAACCTTTGCATGGCATTGCTAAATCTCACAATCCTTCTGTCTAGTTTCTTTACATCGCCAGAACGCTTTAAATTTAATTTCTTTATAAAACTTTCTGTCTCTTTTATTAAATCCGTAACCTGCTTATCAATCAATAATTTTATGACCTGAAATTTCATTTTCTCTCTATCTAGCTTTGCGTATTTTTGAATTACTTCTCTATAAACCCGGTCAAATAACTCTATATTTCTTAAGTCGTTTTCTTTTAAGAGACCAGAGGTCAGGCCATCGTCTAAATCGTGATTGTCATAGGCTATCTCATCTGCCACATCAACTACCTGTGCCTCTAATGTAGGCATCTGGCGAGGTTTTAATTTTTTTTGGGCAACTGCTGAGTCATACAAAGAAGTGTGTTTAATGATACCTTCTCTTACTTCCCAAGTTAAATTTAATCCCGGGAACTCCGGATATTTATCCTCTAATAAAGTTACTACTCTTAAACCCTGTGCGTTATGATTAAAGCCACCGTAGCCGCGCATTAATTCGTTCAGCGCTTCTTCGCCGGCGTGTCCAAAAGGAGTATGTCCTAAATCGTGGGCAAGGGCAATTGCCTCAGTCAAATCTACATTTAATCTCAGCGCAGCAGCAATGGTGCGTGAAATCTGTGCCACTTCCAATGTGTGCGTTAAGCGTGTGCGGTAATAATCGCCCTCATGTATAACAAATACTTGAGTTTTATATTCTAACCTTCTGAATGCTGCAGAGTGGATAATTCTATCTCTATCCCGTTGATAGCAAGACCGATAGGGATGCTCGGCTTCCTTATATTCCCTCCCTTCAGAATAAATACTTTTCATTGCATAGGGGGCGAGATATTTTTCTTCGTATTCTTTAATCCAATTTTGATTTAGCATTTTTTAATTTTATATAAAGTTCTTGTAATGACTGTGAGATTACCTTGGTATCCGCACAAACTGGCATAAAATTGGTATCGGCTTTCCAGCGCGGGACAAGATGGATGTGTAGATGACTTTTAATGCCTGCCCCTGCAACCTCATTTATATTTATGCCTAAGTTATAACCCTCTGGTTTAAGGACTTTATCAAGAAGCTTCTTGGTCTGGGCAAGGGTCTTAAATAAATCTAAAACTTCTGTTCTGCTCAAATTTTCAAGCCTGCTTTTATGTCGATTAGGCGAAACCATGACATGCCCATTATTATAAGGGAATATATTTAGCATAGAAAAAGAATATTTATTCTTGATAACTACATAATTTCTGTCTTCTTTTTGTCTTAAGGCAGCACAGAAGATGCAGGTTTTATTTTTCTTTCCTTGAATATATCTTATTCTCCAGGGTGCCCAAAGCGTATCTATCTTCATAATTTTATAATCCTTGCCTCAATTTTATCGTTGATTTCCAATATACCATAAGAATTATAAGGTGCAAATATTTTATCTACAGCACTTCCCGGATTGAAGTAAAGGATACCATTTTTTTTCTCATTAACAGGATAGTGCGAATGGCCAAAAACAACAATATCTACCTTATCATCCTTAAAGGCCTCCCTTAATAAATCTATGAGTCTTGAGGGATGGCCAAATCCATGCATCAAACCGATGCGATACCTACCGGCTTGGACAATCTCTTTTTCTTTTAGAGCCCGCCTTACTTCGGGCGGATCCATATTGCCATAGACTGCCAAAACATTTTTACAACTCTTCTTTAATTCATCCAGAACCTTTAAATCTATTAAATCTCCCGCATGTAATATCAAATCCACAGTTTTAAAGTCATCCAATATCTTTTTAGGAATGTGTTCGCTTTCTTGGTAGATATGCGTGTCGGAGATGGCGCCTATCTTCATATAATAATCCGTGACTTGTTAAATAAATCTAAAATAAAATTTATATTGTCTAAATCCCAAGTCAAAATTTTTTCTTCAAGTGCCTTGAGACGGGCATTGTGGTCAATGCTTTTGGGCGTAATCATAATTCTTTTCTGTATGCGGCTATTCTTGTATTTTTTGCACTCCAAGACAAATTCCGAAACATCTTCTTCGGTTATCGGTTCTTCCTTAAGTGCGATTATCCAAAGATTATCTGAGGCGCGGCCTAAAAGGCCATCTTTAATAAATTTTCCACCGAATCTTAAAGGCTTGATTTCTCTAAATTGATTTAGTTTTATGCGTTTTCTGTCTAAACGAATAGATTCATCGCCAAACAACTGCAATAATTCCATAATCCGATTTAATACGGGTCTTTGCGAATCGCCAATAAATTCCCTTATCATCTCTATAATCTTATTTTTAAATAAGTCAATTTGATTTTTGTTATCCGGACTAAATGCAAGGTTCCTTTCTTGATATACAAATCTAAGCCAAAAACTGAATAGGCGGTCATTAATCTTGTAAAAATCGCCGCAATGTTCTATTATATCCAATTCAATAAGTTTATTTATCTTAGACAGCAAATATTTTTTTTGCTTATGTAAACCATCCATTAAATCCCTTATACGGTTGTGACCACAAGATATCAAATAAAGTATCTGGTTATATTCTTGATTAAGGCCGCCAGCAGTAAACTGTTTAAGAAAGTTTGAAAATCTTAAATACAGAATCCCCATCTCATCAAATAACAATTCCTTAAGGGTCTGAATCAAATTTTGTTCTCCCAGATTAGATACCTGTTTGAAATGGCTATAGTTTTTAAGCAGGCCCTGACAGATTACCTTAAGATAATAAGGATGCCCGCCAGTAAAATGGATTAAAAAATCTCTATAACACTTTTCTAAACTTAGTGGCTGGATTAAATTTATTATAAATTCATCACTCGTTTTTAAATCAAACGGCTCTATTTCCAGTATCTGGAAATTTCCGAAGAGAAGTGAAAGATTGTTAGAAATTATACGCCTTGCCTTATATTTAGCCGAACTGACAATTATATACATGGTATTTTTTTGGGAAATCAAGGCCTTGGACCAAATCTTGTATAAATTTTTAATATTTAAGGCCTCTATATTATGAAACTCATCAAATATAACCAGACAGGACTTAGAGGTCTCTTTATTTATACTCTCACACAAAGATAAAAGGCCATTTAATATGTTATCGGGTTTGTGACTTTCTCCTGACACAAGATACCTTATCCGTTCAACTGTCTGAGGTATATATTTTTGCGATTTTGATATTAAATACTGCAGGTCCTCCTTAAGCGTTGTCTCTCCGTCCTTAAGAAAATTGTACAAAAGAATTCCGATAAACCGGCGCATAAAATAATCCAGCGGCTCCTGCCTGATATCTAAATAAATAGGAATGATGCGGCTATCATAAAAATTCTTAAGAAAATGAAGGATAATGGAGGTTTTTCCGATAGATTCATCGCCAATAATAGCGATATTCTGTCTAAATCCGGCCCTCAATCCTTCCACGCGCTTCTTTATAATCTCCAGATAATTTTGGCGGTTAAAAAATATTTCCATAGTTTTTAAGGTAAATAATAATACGGATTTTGAGGAATATGTTTCTTGCGAATCTCAAAGTGTAAATAGGCGATATTGCTTGGACCAGAAATTCCGACCCTGGCAATTAACTGGCCTTGCCTGACACTATCGCCTAATTTAACCAAAATTTCAGAATTTCGTGCATAGACCGTTGAGAAATCTTCGTCATGTTGAATGATGATTGTCTTGCCAAAATGTTTTAATCCTTCACTTAAAAAAATTACTCTTCCGCTACGGGAAGCAACCACATCGCTTCTGTAATCTGCCTTGATATCTATTCCCTTATTGACCACATCGTGAGAAAATTGGCCAAAAGAACTCAAAACCTCACCCTTGATGGGCCAAATAAAATCTTCAACTAGATTGCTGGAAGATATCTTTTCTTTTGGCAAGGACTGGAATTCAGCGCTTTTTGGTATAAATATAATTTGACCGGCCTTGATTTGAAAGGCATTTGGAATATTATTTATCCGCACGAGTTCATCCATATCGACGTTGTATAACTTAGCGATCCTCCAAAGGGTCTGGCCTTTCTCTACACGGTGATAAATTCCCGGCCGCGGCTGGGAGAGAGTAGTATCTTGATAAGGAACAGTCGCGCAGCCAAAAATAGATATTAAAAGGCAAAATATCGTTATTCTCAATACTAATCTCATAAGATAATTATAAGCGGGTGAAGGGAATTGAACCCTCCTATCCAGCTTGGGAAGCTGGTGTTCTACCGATGAACTACACCCGCAAACATTCCTCTATCAGTTTAATTGAGCAATAGTTACCGCACATCGTGCAAACATCAATGGGTTTTCTTTTAAATAGACCTCTAAGCAACTTTGCTTTTACTGGATCAATAGAAAGGTTAATCTGCTTTTTCCAATCTCTTTTTTTTCTGGCAAAAGAAATTTCCCTATCCCATTTTATAGCCGACTTAAGTCCCTTGGCTATATCCGCACTGTGAGCCGCAATTCTAGAAGCAATTACCCCTTCTCTTACATCTTCAATGGAAGGGTGTCTTAAATGCTCTGAAGGCGTAACGTAACACAAAAAGTCCGCACCAAAATAGGCGGCCACGGCGCCTCCAATAGCAGAAGAAATATGGTCGTAGCCTGAAGCAACATCGGTTACTAAAGGACCCAAAACATAAAAGGGCGCATTATGACAAATTTTTTTTTCTAAAGAAACATTCTTGGCTATCTGACTTAATGGGACGTGTCCTGGCCCTTCCACCATAACCTGGACATTTCTCTTCCGGGCACGCGTTGTTAAATCACCTAATATCTTCAATTCAAAAAGTTGTATTTTATCAGTAGCATCCAATATTGAGCCCGGTCTTAAACTATCACCTAAACTTAAAACGATATCGTATTTATATGCAATATCTAAAATATAATCAAAATATTTAAAAAGGGGATTTTCTTTGCGATGATAAATCATCCAATTTGCTAAAATTGCACCACCCCTGCTTACAATATCAAGGATCCTTTTATTTTTTTTTAATAAATCCAATCCTTTCTGGGTTATGCCCGCATGGACAGTAAAAAAATCAACACCATCTTTGGCCTGTTCTTGAAAGACATCCAATATCTCTGCCTCGGTCATCTTAAGGAACGAACCCTTTTTGTTTTGGGCATTTACTGCTGCTTCATAAATTGGGACGGTCCCTACCGGAATATCTGAATTTTTTAATATCTGCCGCCGTATCTTCTTTAGATCCCCTCCTACACTAAGGTCCATTACAGTGTCGGCACCGAATTTTATGGCAACTTTTAACTTTTCCAATTCTTCGCTTAGTTTTGTTTTTTTAGTAGAAGTCCCGATATTAGCATTTACTTTTACCCTTAAACCCTTTCCTATCGCACAAGGCCTTTTGATCTTATGAACTCTATTCTTTAAAATAACCGCTGAACCCTGGCGAAGATGGGCAAGTATATTATTTAAAGGAAGACCTTCATTCTCGGCTATCCATTTTATTAATTCACTCGATTTATTTTTTTTAGCCAGTTCAATCTGTGTCATCTAAAATCTCTTTTAGTGCTTTTATCGATGCCAAGGGATTCCTAGAAAGACAAACGTCTCTACAAACCGCTATACCGCAACCGATATCCTGGGATACAATCTCATTTAGATTATGGCTATTTATCCCCCCAATGGCAAAAACGGGAATTTTCGCATTTTTTGCGATATCCTTAAGTAAATTTATACCGATAGGTTTGTATTCGGGTTTTGTAGGCGTAGAAAATATGGGACCGACGCCGATATAATCTGCTCCCCCTTTTTGCGCTTGTCTGGCCTGTTTTAAATTATGACAGGAGATGCCAATTATTTTATCTTTACCCAAAATCCTGCGCGCTGCTTCCAATGGCAAATCCTCCTGTCCTAAATGCAGACCATCGGCATCAACCAATTGTGCAATCTCTACATAGTCATTGATAATAAATAAAATCTTGTTTCCCTTTAATAAAGACTTAAGGCGCCGTGCCTTTTTTAAAATATCCACTTTTGGGGAATTCTTATCGCGCAACTGCACTATCGCGGCGCCTGATTTTTTTATGTTTGATGCTATCCTGAAAATATTCTTATTCTTTAAGGTATCTTTATCAAGAATTATATACAGCTTTAATCTTTGTAATAACTTTTTTTTCCAATTCATAAATTAAATAGCGAATCTTTTTAAAATCAAGCGCAATCTTTCTCTCCTTCAATTTTGAAAATTCTTCTAATACCCTTATTGATTCCTTAACGCGCTGAATGTTTGCGCAGAAGACATCAAGGATATTTTTTCTCCTAAATTCAAATTCACTTATTACCTTGCCTACATCTTTATTGGCCTGACGTTTTAAAATGAGATTTGTCTTTGAGGGAAATAATTTTTCAATTGTATTATCAAGTCCATGTCTTATTTTTTTAAACTCTAAAGTTAATGACGGACTATTTAAAATAAACCTTACCACTTCTTCACAGACGCGTA
>JAMWDD010000081.1 GCA_023818885.1 Candidatus Omnitrophota bacterium
CGCGCCCTGACAAACCCTGCCTTTTGGATTTGGGAAAAGATATCGCGGTATTCACCCTTTTTACCCCTGATTAAAGGCGCCAAGATCTCAATGTTTGAAGCCGTCGGCAGACCCAATACCCTCTCTACAATCTCCTGACTGCTCTGGCGCTGGATAGGCCTGCCGCATTGATAACAATAAACTGTTCCTATACGCGCAAACAATAGTCTTAGATAATCATAAATCTCAGTTTGTGTGCCAACGGTGGAACGCGGATTCCCTCCAGCAGTGCGTTGCTCAATCGCGATTGCCGGAGATAGACCTTCAATATGCTCTACATCCGGCTTTTGCAGTTGCTCCAGAAATTGACGGGCGTAACTGGAGAGACTCTCTACATACCGGCGCTGGCCTTCGGCATAAATCGTATCAAAGGCCAAAGATGACTTTCCTGAACCAGACAGGCCGGTGACAACAATCAATTTATTGCGCGGTAGTTCTAAATTTATATTTTTTAGGTTGTGTTCCCGCGCTCCGCGGATGATGATAGAATCTGCGTGTTTATTCATAAAATTTATTCAAATTGTTTAAAATGAACAATCCCTTTTTTATGCAGGATATATTTTATGATGGTTTTTAGTATGCCTAAGCCGTAAACTACAGAAGGGATAAATTTGATACTAGAGGCCTCATCAAAATAACGCGTGCGGATAGGGATTTCTTCTATTTTTAAATAATGTAATAAACCCTGAACGATTATTTCTGTGTCAAAAACAAAGCCGTCAGAGTTAAGCATGAAATTCACTGAATTTAAATATTTTGCACTATACGCCCGGAAGCCGCTGTGATACTCGGTTAGGTAAGTGCTGAAAACAACATTTTCTAACGCTGTCAAGAGTATATTGGCATTGTGCTTCCATAGAGGCATTCCTCCTTCTAACGCACCGCCTTTCATCATCCGTGAACCAAATACGGCATCTGCCTCACCCCTTTCTATTGGCTTTATCAGTTCAGGAATGATAGTTGGATCATACTGATAATCAGGATGGACCATCACCACAATTTCTGCCCCATTCTCCAGGGCTTTCTGATAACAGGTCTTTTGATTTGCGCCATAACCTTTATTTTTTGAATGAACAAAAACTTTTAGACCTAGCTTCTTTGCGACTTCAACCGTATTATCGGTGCTTGCGTCATCTACAAGGATAATATCATCAACTATATCTTTAGGTATATCTTTTAAAGTCAGCTCTAGAGTTTTAGCAGCATTGTATGCCGGCAAAACTACAATGGTTTTCATCTTTTTTCCTAGACCGAATTCTTTGTGCTCATCATCGCTGATATAACGCAAAGACCGCTGTTTTACTGCATATACTTCTATCTGATCATATAGATTCAATTTTATTAGATGCTTTTTGGAAAAAATATTTAAACAACGAGATGCCAGCTTACAAAATATATTATTATAAGCACGTAGACGTTGCTGCCAGTAGCCGGCGCTGAATATCCTTACATGTGATTTAAATTTGACGACTTTAAATCCGCAAGCAAAAAGCATCTCTCTCAGGGTCTTTTTATTAAAATAAAAAAGATGCGCCCTCTGTATGCCCCACCATCGCGCCTTTAAAAAACGGCTTAACAGACTGCTGATATCCGGCGTAGAAACACAAAGTATGCCTGCCGGTTTAAGTATTCTTCTGGATTCCTCAAGTACACTATGCGGATTGTGCAGATGCTCTATAACATCAAGCATAACTATAGCGTCAAAATAATTATAGGGGAATCGCGCCTCTTCCAGGCTTCCCTCAAATATATTTTCCAGGCCCAATTTCTCTTTACAATACTTCACCGCCCATTTAGATACCTCTACACCGTATACCTGCCATCCCAGTTTTCTGGCTTCATCCAATAAAAACCCCGCAGAGCAACCAATTTCCAGTAATCTTCCCGAACGCCTGAATTTAGCAATTCTTTTTAAAACTATTCTTGCAGATTTCCTGCGCCCTGCCTCCTCCTGAAGATACAATTCATCCTGCATATATTGGTATGCGGAGATAATTTTTTCTACTTCATCTTGCGGATTGGCAAAAACAAAACCGCAGTTTCTGCAGCGCGCTATTCCCAGTGGTGGGTTATCAATACTGCTTTGCGTGATTTTATATACACATTCAGCCGTTTTATTTTCTTTAGCGAAATTATAAACTACCTCGTATAAATGGGAACCGCATAAAATGCATCTTGTTACATTCATTTTAGATCACCTAAAAATGCCCTTCCTAAGTTATCCACGGTACCGCGAATCTCTAATGGTCCCCTCCCCGTAAAATCAAAAAAACCTATCTTCAGTTTATGCCCGCCATCAGGCATAGTCATTATAATTTTTTCTTTTAAGAAATTCCCTTTCCGCCAGGAATTTGTAGGGTATATCCTGTAGCCGATGGGATGCACCATACGCATCGTTAACGCTCCGGCATCATCTAGGGAATCAAAAAAAATATTTATATCCGCTGCGGTTTCCTCCAGACAATGCCAATACAAGACCACCTCTATTTTATTTTCTTTTTGAGTCAAATTATAGCCGGCTAGCTCAATACTTTTATTTATTTCTATTTTTATTTGTCTGAAAGTTTCTCCTGAAAGGCTTCCTAGAAGAGAGCACATTTCAGATACTGAATTTTTCCCCTTTTTAAATAGGGCAATATCGTTTTCTAGCTCTAAAAGTTCCCAATTGTTGGCTTGAAAGAAACTTTGCATATTTCTGTAATTCTGAGGATGATAAAAACCCCTAAAGGTAAGAAAGTCATTAAAATCTATCACGGCGTATTCTACATCTTCAGGCAATACATATTTCTTATTGGATAAAGTATAGAAGCCATAATAAACATGGTGGAATGAAAATAGATTGCGTCTATGCGATAAGTGCGGCAGGAATTCAAACGTCGCCACGACACTCGCCTTCCTTGGCAGGCGCTGGAGCAAATTCTTTTTTTGCCTGTCAAGAAAATCAATCCTATATTTAGAGATTAATTGGGGCAAATGTATATATGGGCCCCATAACAAATTAGTCAAGCAAAACATAGCCAGAAAAATTACCTTAATAACCCTTTGGTTTAATTCAAAGAACTTGTAGCGCAGCAAGAATTTTATCCCATAAATAAAACTTATAAACAAAAGAGGCATTACCTCGGCGACATAATGATAGTAAATAGTCAACTCTGATATCCTATTAGATAAAATATGCTGTAATAAAAAAGGTATGGCCAGGGAGAAAGTCAGCGGGCTTAATAAAGGAATAAATGAAAGTGGAAGCAAAAGTTGCACAAGATATATTAAAACCTGCGGCGAAAATATATTCCTTAACACAAGGTTTGGCCTTAATAAAATATTTTTTGCTATTTCTTGCGGCGTATTACCCCAGCGGCTATATATGCTGATAAATTGAATGGTATTGTTGTTAAAATGAGAAATTGCCTTTAAAGAAAAAATAAAATATGCTGCGCTCAAGACAGCGGGGACGATTATCCATTTTTTCCTTTTTTTCTGGAAAAACGCCACAACCCCGAACATAAAAATAGCCAAAGGCATATTTTCTTGGCAAAAAAGAGTTAATATTAAAAAAAATAAAAATTTTTTAAAATCTTCATTTAAATAATAATAGAACATGCAAAAGATAAAAAATGGGGCGAATACAGTGGGATGGAATTCATAAAGGTTCGTATAGGCCAAAGCAGGATAGAACAGATAGATAATGCTAATTATCAACGCCCAATTTTTCTCCAGTAATCTTTTGCACAGATAAAATAACGGCACAGCTGCCAGGCCTAAAATAAAAGTTTGTAACAAAAGTAAAAAAATTGGATGGTTAAAAATAGCGTAAAGAGGCGTAATAGCGAACATTATAAGGTTCATGTGATTACCTAGATACGGTATCCCGAGTATAGAGTTATATATTGAACCATGCAGGATGTTCCATATCGCGAGGTCATGGACCGCTAAATCAAAATCGTAATAACCAAAAGAAAAGTATTTCCTAACACTTATAAAACTAAAAATAAAGATATAGATGCTAATAAAGAACCATAATAAAAAATTGTTATAATTAAATTTTGATTCCCGGAGTTTCATTATAAAATATCCAAACAAATAAAGCCCCTGCATGCAGGTAAAACTGATGTAGGGGCTTTATCTATGTCTTTTATCTTTTCTTTCTTTTCTTGGTTCCGCCTACCTTCATCTTTGCGCAGGAGACATCGCCCTGCTTGTCAATGAAGTATAAATAACCTTCTTTTCTTTTGATGCCTAACTTGGCTACCTTCTTGGGGCTACCGCCTTTGGATTTACCTCTGGCCATCTTTGCGCAAGAAACATCACCCTGCTTGTCTAAATAATATAAGTATCCCTTTTGCCTTTTTATTCCTACCTTGGCTACTTTTTGTGCCATCTAATTCACCTCCTTCCAATATAAAATTTTAAGTTCCGATTTTTACCGACTCAAAAATCTGTTTTAAGGTTGCCACTGCTGATAAAACCGCCAGAAAACTTGTCTTCGGATTATCCGGATGCGGGACATTTTCCGTATGGGTAGATACCCTTCCAGCGTCTGAATCAATCTCTATATGATGGATATTTCTCTTGATTTTGGGAGAAGCAACGATGCGGATTTCTGTTTTTTTAGTGCCGATTCCTGCCAGTGATAGTATCGCGGCGACATTGATATTTTGTGGAAAATACTTTATGGCTTTTTGCGCTGGTCCGGAAAACAATACTTTATCCTTTTTTATCTTATCTAGCGAGCCAAATCTTTG